>JALXCH010000159.1 GCA_026991005.1 Calditrichia bacterium
TCTATACGGTCGAGAAAGACAAGATGGTACGCTGTACCCTCTGCCCACGCTACTGCCTGTTACGTCCCGGACAAAACGGATTTTGTTACGTCCGCAAAAACATTGATGGAAAACTCTATTTATTGGCCTACGGGAAACCCTACGCCGTCAATGTCGATCCCATTGAGAAGAAACCGCTGTTCCACTTTCTTCCTGGCAGTCGCATCCTGTCCATTGGCACCGCAGGCTGTAATATGGCCTGTAAATTTTGCCAGAACTGGGATTTGTCCAAAGCGAAACTGGATCAGGAACGCGCTGTGGATTTACCCCCGGAGCGGCTGGTGCAGCTTGCTTTGCACTACCACACCGAAAGTATCGCCTACACCTACAACGAACCCACAATTTTTGCCGAATACGCCATGGATACCGCAGAACTGGCCCAGCAACACGACATTCGCAATGTGATGGTCACCAACGGTTACATCACACCCGAAGCAATTCCCGAAGTGTACCGTCATATCGACGGTGCCAATGTGGATTTAAAAGCATTTACTGACAAATTTTATCAGAAGCTCACCCTCTCCCGGCTGGAGCCGGTACTGGAAACTCTGAAAATTCTGAAGAAATTAGGAGTGTGGGTGGAAGTCACCAATTTGATGATACCCACCTACAACGATGATCCTCAGGAAGTAAAACAAATGAGCGAATGGATTCTGGAAAATCTGGGAGAATTTACCCCGGTGCACTTTACCGCATTTCATCCGGACTACAAATTAACCCACGTTCCTCCCACCACGCCCAGCACTCTTTTCAAAGCGCGCAAAATTGCCATGGAGGTGGGATTAAAATACGTGTATGTGGGCAACATTCTGGACGAGGAATCCTCCAGCACCTACTGCCACCAATGCGGCGCTTTACTCGTCCGCCGCAACTGGTACCGAATTTCCATCGAGAACCTGCACCAGGGACGTTGTACAGTGTGCGGTGCGGAAATTCCCGGGGTATTTGCCTGAACCCCGGGAGTTATTCCGAATTCCCCTCCAATTCCTGATTTTAACTTCACTTCTTCGGGTAACTACATCTCTTTTTCATCGGAATCTGTCAAAAACCCATATATCCCGCCATTTTGTCACCCGATCGTGTAACAGATTTCCTGAACTAAAATTTCTTTTATTGCTTGATTTTCAATAATTTATGTCGATAGTAAATTCGTGGCACCAAATTTGTATTAAAATTGGTGGTTTAACATAAAAAATCGGGAGAGACAATGATTCGCTTTTTCTTGAATTCAAATAACGAATTTTTAAGGGAACATGGAAATTCGCTGATGAGCGCAGGAGTCATTTTCCTGCTCATCGGTTTGCTGATTGTTTTAGTTCCGGAAATTTTGGTGGCGTTTATCGCCTCAATCTTCTTTGTGATTGGCGGTATCTTGCTGTATCTGGGATGGAAAATTCGCAAGGAACTAAAACAATCCTCCTCTTACATTAACATAGATTGGGAATAAAAACAGGTGAGGTGAAACCATGATTAAAATAGATCGCGAACATGAAGACATAGAAATTCCGGAAATCATACCTATTATTCCGGTACGGAACACTGTTTTCTTTCCGCACCAGTTCATACCATTAGCTATTGGACGACCTAAATCGTTAAAACTCATTGAATATGCTCTTCAGGAGCAGACGGTTATCGGGGTGATTGCTCAGAAAGATGGCACCATTGATGATCCGGAAATCGGCGATCTCTATCAGGTAGGGACGGTTGCCCGCATCCTGAAGGTGATCGATTTACCGGACGGAAGCAAAAGTGCCTTTATCCAGGGTATTTCTCGTTTCAAAATCAAAGAATTCACCCAGACCGATCCGTTCTTCATGGCAAAAATTGAGGTGGTGCAGGATGTGTATCCCGAGGATACCATTCGGGTAGAAGCATTTGCCACCAACCTAAAAAGCCTTTTCCAGAAGGCTTCGGATCTGGCGCCGGAGATTACCACCGAGCACCAGGCAATGATTGCCAATTTGCACGAACCCGGAGTGGTGGCAGATATCGTTATTGCTTTCTCTAACATTAGCGTACTGGAAAAGCAGGAAATTCTGGAAATTTTTGATGTGGAGGAACGGTTAAAACGCGCCACCTATCTTTTCAATAAATATCTTCAGACTCTGGAGCTGGGTAAAAAGATTCAGAGCGAAGTGCAGGATGAAATCAGTAAAAGCCAGCGGGAGATGTACCTGCGGCAGCAGCTCAAGGCAATTCAGAAGGAGCTGGGTGAATTTGACGAAACCAGCGATATCGGTGAATTGAAAAAGAAGCTGGAGGAAGCGGATTTACCGGACGAAGTGCGCAAGGTGGCGGAGAAGGAACTGGATCGGCTGAGCCGCATGCATCCGGCTTCGGCGGAATATACCGTCTCCCGCACTTATTTGGATTGGCTCTTGGAGCTTCCCTGGAATAAAAGCACGGAAGACAATCTGGATATTCCTACCGTGCAGAAAAAACTGGATGCAGATCATTACGATCTGGAAAAGGTGAAGAAGCGAATCCTGGAATATCTGGCCGTGCGGAAGTTGAAAAACGACATGCGCGGTCCCATTCTGTGCTTTGTGGGACCTCCGGGAGTGGGTAAGACTTCGCTGGGACGCTCCATTGCCGATGCCCTGGGGCGGAAATTCGTGCGCATTTCCCTGGGTGGTGTGCGAGATGAAGCGGAAATTCGAGGGCATCGCCGGACTTACATCGGCGCTTTGCCGGGACGCATCATTCAGGGAATTAAACGTGCGGGTTCCAATAACCCGGTATTCATGCTGGACGAAATCGATAAAGTGGGCCAGGATTTCCGGGGAGATCCTTCTTCGGCACTGTTAGAAGTGCTGGATCCCGAACAGAACCACAGCTTTAGCGACCATTATCTGGAAGTTCCTTTCGATCTCTCGAAAGTGATGTTCATTGCTACAGCCAATATTCAGGATACCATCATTCCTGCGCTGCGGGACCGCATGGAAATCATCGAAATCCCAAGCTATATTGAAGAAGAAAAGGTGGAAATTGCCAAACGCTTCCTGATTCCCAAACAGATTAAGGAACATGGATTAACCGAGGATTTGATTCAATTTACGGAAAAGGCTATTCGTAAAATTATCAACGCTTACACCCGGGAAGCAGGTGTCCGGAATCTGGAGCGACAGATTGCCGCCATTTGCCGGGGTGTAGCGAAAGAGGTGGCCAGCGGTAAAAAGGAACCGACCACAGTGACCGAAAAGGTGGTGCGAGAAATTCTGGGTCCGGAGAAATACTTCAGTGAAGTAGCCGAACGCATCGACGAACCGGGAATTGTTACGGGTTTAGCCTGGACTCCCAATGGAGGCGACATCCTGTTTATCGAAGCCACCAAAATGCCCGGAAAAGGGAACCTTATTCTTACCGGGCAGTTGGGCGATGTGATGAAGGAATCCGCCCGAGCAGCGATGAGCTACATCCGGTCCCATTACGCGGAATACAACCTGGACGAGAATTTCTACGAAAAATACGACTTCCACATTCATGTACCAGCGGGTGCGATTCCCAAGGATGGACCTTCGGCCGGTGTGACGATGTTTATTGCACTGCTTTCGCTGCTTACGGGACGCAAAGTGCGCAACGATATTGCCATGACCGGCGAGATTACCATGCGCGGGAAAATTCTACCGGTTGGCGGCATCAAAGAGAAAGTACTGGCAGCCCATCGAGCGGGCATCCATACGGTAATTCTGCCAGAACGCAATAAAGCCGATATTGAAGAAGTGCCCGATCGCGTGAAGAAAGAAATGAAATTCATTTTCGTGAAAAATATTGATGAAGTGGTAAAACACGCTCTGGCACGTAAAACGGCTTCCAGAAAGAAAAAAGAGCCCAATAAAGTTCGTACACCCATTAAAGAAGCACACGCTTCGGCTTAACCCATTTTTAAAGGCTGTTCTTTGAGGAACAGCCTTTTGTTTAAAACAAATCACGTAAAAACTCGAATATCAATCTGACTGGTTAAACTGGAAACAAAAACGAGGTGAAGGAAAATTATGGATCCGAAAAAAAATTACTACAATATACTGGGTGTTAGCGAAACGGCGTCTCAGGAAGAGATTAAGAAAGCGTATCGCAAATTAGCCAAGAAATATCATCCGGATCGTCGAGGTGGGGACAAGAATGCGGAGGAAAAATTCAAGGAGATTAGTGAAGCTTACTCCATCCTCAGCGATCCGGAGAAACGCAAGCAATACGACATGATGCGGAAGAATCCCTTTGCCACAGGCGAAGGGATGGGGGGATTTGATTTCGGTGACTTTGCCGGAACAGGTCCCGGTGGATTCCGTGTGCATTTTGGCGGAAGTGGAAGCAGTGGTTTTGGCGGTTTCGAGGATATTCTAGGCGACTTGTTTGGCTTCGGACGGCGCGGGAGTCGAGGGGGTTTTGGGATGGAGGAAGATGTGTTTAGGCGTGCCCGCGCCCAGCAAACCCAGCGGGGCGCAGATGTCCAGGCAGAAATTACCATTCCCTTCGAACTGGCAGCCCTGGGAGGAGAAACTACGGTCGTTACTCCGACCGGAAAGAAAATTAAAATTAAGATTCCGCCAGGAACGGAGGATGGGAAAAAAATGAAAATTTCCGGGCAGGGATCGCCTGCACCGGGTGGCGGAACACCGGGCGACCTATACATTGTGATTCACGTGGCGCCCCATCCCCGCTTCGAGCGCAAAGGGAACGATATTTACTCCACAGAACAAATTAACATTGCTCAGGCCGTGCTGGGAACTCAAATTGCAGTGAAAACCATCGATAATAAAACCGTAAAATTGAAAATTCCCCCTGGCACGGATAGCGGTAAACTGTTCCGACTGAAAGGATTGGGAATTCAGAATTCCCACGGAAGAGGTGACCATTACGTAAAAATCGAAATCGTAACTCCCAAGCATCTTGGACCTAAAGAGAAAAAAGAGTTTGAAGAGTGGGCCCGTAAACTGGGCCTGCTCAATTAATTTTTAATGAAGGCAGAAACTGCTTCTTCAGGACTCTCTCAACGAATAAACTCCCCGGTTGTACAAAGCACACAATCATATTTTTACTGGTGAACGAACCGTCTTCTTTTCCTTCCACATTTTGAAGACAGGTTCTTCAAATGAGTTGAACATTAACTTTTCAGAAAGTAAATTTGATTGGTAAAATTCTGAATAAATTACAATATTTCCCATGGCGCTGCCTCAAAACCCAAACATTTTAGACGGGAAATTTCCCCGGCGCTTTCTGTGCGATGAAATGTTGAAAGGCCTGGCAAAGTGGCTCCGCTTTCTGGGTTTTTCTACGGAAATCACCGCCAACACCTCCCGGATTATGCAGGTTTTAGAGAACGAACCATCGGCCATATTTCTAACCCGCAGCAGAAAGCACGCCCGGATATTCCCGGAAAATTCCGTCTTTGTTTTGCAATCCGACGATGTTGCAGAGCAGTTACAGGAACTGAACCGGGAGTTTTCCCTTTTTAACCGCATGAAATTCCTCTCCCTGTGCAGTGTTTGCAATATTCCCATTGAACCAATTGAAAAAGCAGAAATACAGGGACAAATACCGGAACGGGTGTGGGAAAGTTTTCAGGAATTCTGGAAATGCCCCGTCTGCGGACGGATTTACTGGGAAGGCGGGCATGTCCAGCGATTGAAAGACAAATTACGGCGCATGGGCGTACCCGTACCTCCTGACAGTACCTGAAACCTTTGAAAGCAAACAACGATTATTAGTAATTTTGAATTATGAATTGTATTTAGTGTTTATGCGCAATATGCTATTATTAAACATAGTTAATTTTTGACAGGATTCATACGGATTAACAGGATTATAAATTTTTTCATTTTCTGTCTTTTTTATGTGGTTAATTTTTTTGAGTCACAACATTTAATCTGCCCTTTGCAACAACACCTGTTGCATAGCCCTCAGGAGCCGTTTCGAATAAAAATAAGTTCTAATGTTTTCCGGCTAAAACGCGGCAAGTACTTCGGGAAAAATACGTAAAAATTAATCGATGCGCTCGCTTTCGCAGGATCCTGCCCGTGCGCTCGCAGAGTCCGTAGCGGACAGCATCCTGTCCAAAGGACTCCAAGAGCGGAAAACGGGCTCTGTCCCATCCCGGAGGGATCCTGCGGAAGGGGATCCCTGTGGGATGAGTGGAAGAGTGGAGCGAACGCTGCGGTTATTTTTTAAACCGAAAAGCGGGCGAAGGCGGTGCAAAACGAGCAATGAATTTCATTTTTCATTCTACATTTTACATTTTACATTTTACATTTTCAAAACCGCTTCCCCACAGAAAAAACTTCTTCCTTTTCCGCACAAAAAAATCCCCGACACCCAGAGGGTACCGGGGAAGAGGATTAGAGATGACTTTGGGCATCAATCAATTTGTTTTCGTAAAAATGTAGGAATATCAATATCATCCAACGGAAGTTTGAGATCATCGGATTCGGTTTGAGGCGTACTTTTTTTCATTTGATTCATGGGAATCGTACGAGGTTCGGAACGAATCTCCTTTTTCCTTCGCATATATGCGGGCAGATCCAGATTTTCCTCCGCCAGAGAATGTTCTTCCTTTTTCTCGCTGCGCAAATTGCGTCGGGCATCGGCATCAAAACCTGTGGCAATTACAGTCACAAAAATGGAATCCTCCAATTTTTCATCAATCACCGCTCCAAAAATGATATTGGCCATATCCCCCGCTTCTTCGTAAATAATGGAAGTCGCCTCGCTGATTTCGTGCAGCGTCATATTGGGCCCGCCGGTGATGTTGACCAGCACTCCCTGAGCTCCGCGAATGGAGACTCCCTCCAGTAAAGGACTGCTGATGGCCTGCTGCGCCGCTTCCACCGCTTTGCCTTCTCCCGTAGCGTAACCGGTACCCATCAGGGCGTGTCCCATCTCCGCCATAACGGTCCGGACATCTGCAAAATCCAGGTTAATTAATCCCGGTACGGTGATTAAATCGGAAATTCCCTTGGTAGCGTGGAGAAGCACCTGATCGGCTACCTTAAACGCATCCAGTAAAGGAGTGGATTTATCCACCACTGCAAATAACCGCTGATTGGGGATGACAATTAAAGTATCCACCACTTTTTGCAATTCCTCAATTCCCTCTTCCGCCCGCTGCATGCGTTTCATTCCCTCGAAGGTAAACGGCTTGGTGACAATCCCCACCGTTAGGGCACCCAGATCGCGCGCAATTTCTGCCACAACGGGTGCTGCTCCCGTTCCGGTACCGCCTCCCATTCCAGCAGTGACAAACACCATATCCGCCCCGGCCAGCGCTTCCATCACATCTTCCTTATCCTCATCAATGGCGCGCCGCCCAATTTCCGGATTTGCCCCTGCTCCCAATCCCTGGGTCAACTTTTTGCCAATCTGAATGCGCATGTGGGCTTTGCTCTGCTCCAGCGCCTGGGCATCCGTGTTTACCGCAATAAAATCCACCCCCTGTAAACCAGCCTCAACCATGGTGTTAATGGCATTCCCACCGGCACCACCGACACCCACTACCTTCATTTTGGCTTTGTTTTCATAATTTTCATCCAGAGTAATAGTCATATTTACCTCCTCATAAGTTTATATAATATAACAATTTATTTTCCAAATTCAAACAGAATTTAAATTAAAAAAAACGTTTAAAAAACCGGGTAATATTATCTTTTACCGCTTCCCACAAATTTCTATTGGGGTCCCGGAAGAAACCATCTCCGCCAAACCGATGTCCATACAGGGTGAGTCCCACAGCCGTAGAGTAAATGGGATTGCGGATGCTGTCAGTCAGTCCCCCCAGATATTGAGGCACCCCCAGCTTCACAGGCAATCCCCAGATTTCCTCTGCCAGTTCCACCGCTCCGGGAAGAAGAGCCCCACCTCCGGTAATCACCACTCCCGCCGCCATCAGATTCAACAAATCGGATTTCTCCATCTCCTGATAGGCCAGGGTAAAAATCTCTTCCATGCGCGGTTGAATGATGTCGGTCAGTACCATTCGGGAAATCACCCGCGGCGCGCGTCCCCCTACCCCGGGCACGGTAAGGGTTTCATTCTGTTTCACCATATTTCGAGTGGCGCATCCGTGGTTAATTTTAATATTTTCGGCCTGATCGGGAGGCGTACGTAACCCGATGGCAATATCGTTGGTTACATTTTGCCCACCCAGTGCGACCACCGAGGTGTGCTGAATGTGTCCCTCGAAAAACATGGCAATGTCGGTACTTCCACCTCCCAGATCCACCAGTGCCACTCCCAAGTTGCGTTCGTCATCATCCAGCACCGCCAGACTGCTGGCCAGCGGTTCCAGGACAATCTCTTCCACAACGTATCCCGCACGCTGCACACTTTTAACGATATTCTGGGCGCTGGTCACGGCTGCGGTTACCACATGCACCACCACCTCCAGCCGCACACCGGAGAGCCCCACCGGATCCTGAATGCCATCCTGATCATCCACAATAAATTCCTGCGGAATGATGTGAATAATTTCCCGGTCGATGGGCAATGCCAGCGCTTTGGCAGCACTAATCGCCCGTTCCACATCCTTCTCGGTAATTTCGTGGTCCTCCCGCGCAACCCCCACAATTCCTTTGCTATTCAGGCTGCGAATATGGTCTCCGGCAATTCCTACATACACATTTTTCACCGGAATCCCCGCCATCCGCTCCGCTTCGCTTACCGCCTGGATAATCGATTGCACCGTATCTTCAATATTAACCACTACCCCTTTGCGCAACCCGTGCGACGGTGCACTTCCAATGCCCACTACATTCAAGCGGCCATTGGCATCTTCCCGCACTATTACCGCACACACTTTTGTTGTGCCAATATCCAGTCCGGTAATAATTTTGTCATCCATAATACATTCCTTCTTTAAAAAGTGCTAAACTTTATTAACACATCTTTTTTTCATTCATTTTTGTGAATCGCTCCCTGCCTCCTTCTATCCCCTGCGGGTTACAATCAATCGATTTTCAAATCGCAGATCGATGCGTTTTATTTTTTTGAGATGATTAATGATTTCCGAACGATTCAGTAACTGGCTTAAGAGGAAAATCCGTCTGGGGAAGTCCCGGCGGCCCAGCAGCACCTCTGCTCCCCCGTGGATTAAATAAAGCCGCGGCGCTTTTCCGTATTGAATATGAATTTCGGAAATAAGCTCAAACAAATCCCCATTCACCTGTTTCACCTGCTGCACCAGTTTAAGCGCATCGAGCAACGAAGTGCGATCCTTCAACAACTTTTTCACGGATAGACCGGTAATTAAGGGAAAACCTTCCAGTTCCATGCCCGGTTTTTTCAACAAAATCTTCCCTTCCGCATCCACCATGTACGTTCTCCCGTCAATTAAATAAGCCACCGGCTGACGTTCCTGTACCGAAATAATTAATGTGGAAGGATAAGACCGGCTCACACTGACTCCGGAAAAATAAGGGATTTGGCGCACGCGTTGAAGTACCGAATCAACCGGGATGCGGAACAGGTGCGTTCCCATCTTCAAATGCGCACGTTGCAAAATTTCCTCCGTTTTCACAAAACGGTTGCCCTCCACTTTAATCTGGCGCAGGGTAAACATGCTGGTGTCGTGAATTAAATAACTGGCAAAACGGAAAAACCCGTATCCCACCACCAGCACAATAATCAGTGCCAGTATGCCAGTGGCTTTGTTGGATTTCTCTTTGCGGTAACCGGTACGTTTTACCAATCTGTCCTGTCGTTTCACCGTTTTACTCCAGATTTGATTTTACCCCTCTTCCCGAAAGTACCCGCACTCATGGGCAACGCACTATCCACGCTATCGGGAATCCCGGTTAACTTTTCTCCCCGATTTTCCTTAGAATTCGCACTCCAGAACACCGTTTCCTCCGGCACGTTGGTTTTCATAAACTCGACCATGGTCACTTCTGCTCCTTTTCTCCGGAAGATTTCTTCTGCAACAGGGGAATTAGCGCTTCTCCCACTTTCCAGATGTTCCCCGCACCAATGGTAATCACCATATCTCCGGGACGTACCACATCCAGCAAAAAATTCGGTAACTCATCCTTGTTTTGCACATAATGCACTTCGCGGTGACCCAGAGTACGGGCGGTGTCGGCAATAAGGTTGCCATCCACACCGGGAATGGGTTCCTCCCGCGCCGGATACACATCGGTCACCACCAGGACATCGGCTTCGAAAAAAGCACGGGCAAATTCTTTGTAAAAATCGCGGGTTCGGGAATACAAATGAGGCTGGAACACCGCCACAATGCGGCGTCCCGGCCAACCGGTGCGTGCCCCGCGCAGAGTGGCTTCAATTTCCGTGGGATGATGGGCATAATCGTCCACCACCATGATGTCGTTTACCACTGCCTTGATTTCGAAACGCCGATTCACCCCGGTGAACTTTTCCAGCCCCGCTTTAATTTTTTCAAAGGGAATATCCAGTTCCAGCCCCACGCCAATGGCAGCCAGGGAATTGAGCACATTGTGCTCTCCGGGAATGCGCAACTGAATGCGCCCCAGCTTGTATTTCATATAACTTACATCGAAAGCCACACCGCCATCACGGAATTCCACCGAGCTGGCCTGAATATCCGCCTGCTTGTTAAATCCGTACGTAGTGACGCTGCGTTTAATCTGACTCAGCACTTCCTGCACCCCGGGATTATCCAGACACACAATCACCCGCCCGTAAAAGGGCACTTTGTTGGCAAAATTCACAAAAGAGCTCTTTAAATCGTCCATGTCTTTGTAACAATCCAGATGGTCGGCTTCGATATTGGTAATAACCGCAATGGTGGGGATGAGCTTCAGGAACGATTTGTCGAATTCATCGGCTTCTGCCACCAGAAATTCGCTTTCTCCCAGGCGAGCGTTGGTTTTTAGCATGCGCACCTTGCCCCCAATAATCAGGGTGGGATCCAGTCCCCCTTCGGTGAGCACCGAGCCGGTAAGGGAGGTGGTGGTGGTCTTGCCATGGGTTCCTGCGATGGCAATACCAAACTTCAGGCGCATGAGTTCTGCCAGCATCTCCGCCCGCTTAATCACAGGAATTTTACGCCGCAGCGCTTCCTGCACCTCGGGATTATCCTCGCTTACGGCAGAAGAATACACCAGCACATCGGCATCCTGCACATATTCCGGGCTGTGCCCCTGATAAATGCGCGCTCCGATGCTGGCCAGGTGCTCGGTTACATCACTTAAGGCACGGTCGGAACCGCTCACATTGTACCCCAGATTGAGAAGTACCTCCGCAATGCCGCTCATCCCAATTCCGCCAATTCCCACAAAATGAATATTGCGAATTTTTCCCAGTCGAATCATTTTTCCTGTCCTTTTTCCGTTTGATTGTGAACGTTTCTACCCATCAGTTCTAAAATGATTCCGGCAATTTCCCGGGCAGCACGGGGTTTGTAAAACGCCCGCCAGGCTTCCCCCATTTTCCGGCGCAGATTGGCATCCTGCAACAACCGTTGCAATTCCTGACGCAGACGCTGCACAAACCTTTCCCCTTCTAACACCACAATGGCAGCCCCTTTGCGCTGGACGGCCTCGGCATTATGCCGCTGATGGTTAGCTGCCGCGTAGGGGTACGGCACCAGAATACAGGCTTTTTGCACCTGACTCAATTCGGCCAGGGTAATGGCGCCCGCCCGGCTGATGATGACATCGGCGGCGGAATAGGCTGCACCCATATCCTCTATGTACGGTAAAAGCCGTACTGCGGGATGCCGGGAAGCCGGATGCTGTTGCACTTCGGCAAACAGCTTTTTCCCCGTTTGCCACAGGAACTGCGCCTGAAAGGTTTCCGCCATTTCCGGCACCAACTGCACCACTGCCTGGTTGAGGGCCCGTGCTCCCTGACTGCCGCCAAACACCAGAACAACCGGTTTCTCCGGATTTAACCCCCACCGCTGTATCGCTTCCTCCCGGGGAATCAATCGCAGGCTGCTGCGTACAGGATTTCCGGTAATCTGCAAACGTCCCTTAAAATGGGCCAAATGTTCGGCAACTTCCGGGTACGGGGTACAGAGCACATCCGCATAGCGGGAGAGCAAACGGGTGGTGACTCCCGGGTAACTGTCCTGCTCCTGAATCAGGGTGGGAATCCCCCGCCGGGCAGCCAGATACACCACCGGCCCGCTCACATATCCGCCCGTGCCCACCACCACATCCGGTTGAAATTCCCTGAGAATCCGGTAACTCTGCCACAAACTGACCAGAAGCTTTGCCGGAAACAGCAGGTTGCGGAGCGTCCACTGCCGCAAGAAGCCCGAAATCCAGATGCGGCGGAAAGGGATGCCCAACGGCGGCACGATTTCATTTTCCAGCCCTGCGTATCCACCCACGTACAAAATCTCGAACTCTCCTTCTTTTTTCAACGCTTCGATGGTAGCCAGTGCGGGATAAATGTGACCTCCGGTTCCCCCACCGGCAAATAACACTTTTCCCTGCACCGGCTTCATAAGACGTATTTCATTTTACGTTGCTGCCAATTTTGCTGCGCCCGATAAGCAAACCGGGAATGGCTGCGCCGAACCGGGGAATTCACTTCCCGGGAAATATTTAACAACAATCCCGCAGAAATACTGGAAATCAGCAAGGAGGAGCCGCCGTAACTCACAAATGGCAACGGCAACCCCGTAGGCGGTGCCAGCTTCACCGCTACCATCATATTAATCAACCCGTAAAACACCAGATTGGCGGTTAGGCCAAATGCCAGATAGGAGGTAAAACGGTCTCGGGCATGGTGCGTAAGGTAAATTCCCCGCCACAACAAAATGAGGAACATACTTAAAATAAACAGCGTGCCCAGCAACCCCCATTCTTCCCCAATAATGGAAAAAATGAAATCGGTGTGTGCCTCGGGCAGAAAGAACAACTTCTGGGTGCTGTGGGCAAAACCCACGCCGGTAATTCCGCCGCTGCCCAGACTAATGAGCGATTGCAGAATCTGGTAGCCCTTCCCCAGCACATCCTGCTCGGGATGCAGAAACGCCGTCCAGCGATCCAGCTTGTAACTGGAAAACCTCACAATGGCAATGGCAATGGGAATGAAAAACGCACCGCTCAACAGGAAGAAACGCACCGGAATGGGTGAAAGAAACAGCATGCTCAACCCGATGAGCACCAGCATGGCGGCACTGCTGAAATCCGGCTGGGCGACGATCAGCCCACCCAGGATGAGCAGGTAAATGATGTGCGGAAGGAAGCCGAACTGAAAGCTTTTCAGCTCTTCCAGATTCTCCGCTTCGCGACGGCTTAAGGAATGAGCAAAGAAGTAAATGAGTGCCAATCGTGCCAGGTCGCTCACCTGAATATGCACAAACCCCAGCGGAATCCAGCGCCCATGGTGACGCATCAGGACAAATACCAGCAGGGCAATGCTGACCCACAAAACGTAGGGTGACCAGTCGCGCAGCTTCCGGTAAGGGAATTTGTAACTCACCATCATTGCCACTATACCCAGAAACACCCAGAGCATCTGGCGCTCCAGGTAGTAAAAATGGTTGTGTTTCATTTTTTCGGCGTACACCGCACTGGCACTGTACACCATAATGATGCCAAAGGCCATCAGTCCCAGTACGGTAAAGAATATCCAGCGATCCAGTTTTTCTTTTTCCATTGCTTCCTTCCGGTATCCGGTTTTTCCTTCAATGTATTCCTGTAAAACAGGAAATTACTCTTTTTCTTTTTCGCCATTGGGCAGGCGACGGACGATTTCCTTAAACTGACGTCCGCGATCTTCGTAATCCCGAAACATGTCGAAGCTGGAACACGCTGGCGAAAGCAACACCACATCTCCGGGATGGGCTAATCGGGAGGCCTGCTCCACCGCCTGCTGCAGGGAGTGTGCCCGGTGAAGCGGGACAATGCCCTGCCAGGCTTCGGCCATGCGATTTGCTGCCTGCCCCAGTAACACCACAGCCCGCACCTGCTGGCGCAACAACTCGTTCACCCGGCGGAAATCGCCGCCCTTATCCTTACCTCCGGCAATTAACACAATGGGCTGCCGGAAGCTGTGCAAAGCGAACATCAGGGAATCCACCGTGGTGGCTTTGGAATCGTTGACATAAAGCACCCCGTTCAGCTCGCGAACCTCTTCCAGCCGATGCTCGATCCCCGGAAAACGGGCAATTTCCTCCTGAATAGCGCTCTCGGGCACGCGGTACATGGTTCCCAGCAAGGCAGCCACCATCATGTTGTAGCGGTTGTGGGGGCCCCTCAAACGATATTCCCGAAGAGGAATCGCTGTCTCCAGCTCCGGAGTTTGAATAATCACCCGCTCCTCCTGCCAGTAGGCACCGGGCTGGTTGTGCGGTTCCAGACTAAATTGTAGTACCCGGGGTGTAACCTCCTGAAGCGCCTCCCGCAAATAAGCATCATCCCGGTTGAAAATGAGCCAATCCTCTTCCCGCATGTTTTTGAGAATATTCAATTTAGCGGCAGCATAGGATTGAAAATCCGGGTACCGATCCAGATGGTTGGCCACCAGATTCATGATGACCGCCACATCGGGCCGGAACAGGTGAATGGTTTCCAGTTGAAAGCTACTTACTTCCAGCACGGTGATGCCATCCCGCCGGGAATGCTCCACGGCACCGGCGAAGGGGTCACCAATATTTCCCGCCACCAGTGCATCCGGAAAACGGCGCTGCAAGATGCGTCCCGTGAGCGTTACCGTAGTGGTTTTCCCGTTGGAACCGGTGATGGCAATGAGCGGGCCACGGTGGAACCAGTACGCCACTTCAATTTCTCCGGCAATGGGAATACCCTGCTGCTGCGCTTGCTGCAAAATGGGAACATTTAGCGGGATGCCGGGACTGATGCAAATCAGGTCGCTTTCCAGTACGGCGGCGGTGTGCCCACCAGCCTCCAGCTGGATTCCTTTGCTCTGGAGCTCCTGTGGAGAAAGAGGTAGTTCCTGCAACGGTCGCACATCGCTCAACAACACCCGGGCTCCGTGCTTTGCCAGAAGACGCGCCAGTGCCACCCCGCTCCGGGCTGCACCCAGCACCGCTACCTGGGCACCCACAAGCTGCTTGCGATTTTCTTCCTTATGTGGCGTTATGTGAAACATAACCTTCTCGTTTTCCTGAAATTTTCGTTTTACCCGGATTTTTCTTTACCCTTCCGGTACCCCACCAAACCATTACCGAATTTTGAACGTGGTCAGGCTTAACAGAGCCAGCAGAATCCCAATAATCCAGAAGCGCGTGACCACTTTGGCTTCGTGCCAGCCTTTTAGCTCGAAATGATGATGCAACGGTGCCATACGAAACAACCGCCGTCCCTCTCCGTACTTCTTCCGCGTGTATTTGAAATAACTGGTCTGCAGAATCACGGAGACGGCTTCGGCCACAAACACCCCACCGATAAGCATCAGCAAAATTTCCTTTTTAATGAGCACCGCCAGTGTTCCCAACGTGCTCCCCAGTGCCAGGGCTCCCGTGTCCCCCATAAATACCTCGGCGGGATAGGCATTAAACCAGAGGAATCCCATGGCAGCGCCCACCACCGCCATACAGTACACCGTCAGCTCTCCGGAACCGGAGAGGTAGATGATGTTGAGATAATCGCTAAACTTCACATGTCCGGTTACATAACTCATGCCCGCAAAAGCCAGCATGGCAATGGCAATTAGCCCCGTTGCCAGCCCGTCCAGCCCATCCGTTAAATTGACGGCATTGGAGGTACCGGTAATCACCAGAATGACCATGGGCACATAAAACCAGCCGAAATCGATTTCCAGATTTTTGAAGAAGGGCAAACTGGTGTTGGAATTAATCCCCTGCACCACAAACTGGTGGTTGAAGTAAATCATGCTTCCGATGAACAAGCCCAGCAGAATTTGCCCCATCAATTTGTAACGGGCAATAAGCCCCTTCTTTATTTTCTTTACGGATTTCAGGTAATCATCCAGAAATCCCACCGCGCCCATCCAGAAGGTAGAGATGAAGATGAGCTGGATGTAGAAATTATTTAGCCGTGCCCAGAGGAGTGCTCCGATGGCCACTCCCGTTAGAATAATAATTCCCCCCATGGTTGGCGTCCCTGCTTTTTGCAGATGGGTTTGTGGCCCGTCGGGACGGATTTCTTCGCCAATCTGGTGCTTTCGCAATTGGGCAATGATGCGCGGCCCCACAAACCAGCTAAAAAAGAGGGCGGTAATGGCGGCTAGTGCGGCCCGCACGGTGATGTAGCGGAACAGATTAAATCCGAAGAAGATGTCCTTGAACTGATACAGGAAGTCGGCTAACATGGCTATCTCCTCTCGTCCAGATATTCCAGAACTTTTTCCATGGTCATCCCCCGCGACCCCTTAATCAGTACTGTATCTCCCTCTTGTAATTGCTTTTTCAGTACCCGGGCCAGTTCACGATGCTCCCGGAACCACTGCATGCGCTCTTCCCCCAGAATGGGGAGCATTTCCCGGGTCATTTCTCCGTAACCCAGCACCTGAACCGGTCGGGAACGCAAGTACTCTCCCAGTTCCCGGTGGGCTGGTATTGCCTGGTCTCCCAATTCCAGCATATCTCCCAGTACGGCAAAGCGCCGGGCGCCATCCTGCAACGGCAATTCGCACAGGTAGTCGATGGCAGCACGCATGGACTCCGGATTAGCATTGTAGGCATCGTTAATAATGGTGATTCCCCGTTCAGTGCGAAATACGTCCATTCGCAGGTGCACCGGTTTCATATTCTCCAGCGCATGGCGAATATCTTCCGGAGGTACCCCTCGCTCGAGTCCCACTGCAGCGGCTAATAAGGCGTTGTAAAACTGGTGCTTCCCCGGGAGGGAAAGCCGCATTGGTAAACCACCCTGAACTCTCATTTCCACCCTGCCCTGCTCATCCAATCCCAGCAATTCCCCCCGGATGTCCGCCTCCGGCCCTGTACCCACCCGAACGATGCGCACATCGGGGCGCTGGTACCGGCGCAGGTAGGCATCTTCCATATTGAGAAAGATGGTGCTCCCCGCCGCCAGTCCCCGGAACAAGGCTGTTTTCTCCTTGTAAATGGCTTCGCGGGAACCAAAGAACCCGATGTGCCCGCTGCCAATGTTGGTAATCAGCGCATGGGTGGGTTGAACGATGGAGGTAAGGGTAGCAATTTCGCCGGGATGATTGGTACCCATTTCCACCACAGCAATTTCGGTATCTTCCTCCAGCCGGAAGAGCGTCAACGGAACCCCGATAAAATTATTCAGGTTACCAAGGGTGCTCATCACCCGATAACTGGTGCTCAGAATAGCAGAAATCATTTCCTTGGTGGTGGTTTTCCCGGCAGAGCCGGTGAGCGCCAGCACCGGAATGGTAAACTGGCGTCGGTACCAGCCCGCCAGTTGCCCTAAAAAGCGGATGGTATCTTCCACCAGAAGCAGGGGAATATCCTGCGGTAATTGGGGAGCGCTGTCTGCTTGAGCCACGATCAGCGAAGCCCCTTTCTCCAATGCCCGGGGGATAAACCGGTGGCCGTCGAAACGTTCGCCGGGGATGGCAACAAACATCTCCCCCGGCTGCAGGGTACGAGAATCGATGGAAACACCGGGGATAGGCTTCACTCCGGATGCTCCCCGGAGCACTCCCGCATTCCTCTCTTCCGCCAGAAATCTGTGTATATTTATGGGTACCATGTTAAACAATAAAACCTTTCATAGATCAGTTTGGGGAAAAAGCGTGTGCTTAATCCCTTTACGTCTTTTCGGCTGAATCTTTCCGCTGTTTCGATTGAATAAATTCTTTAACTACCTGCCGGTCATCAAACGGAAACGAACGGTTACCTATAATTTGATATGTTTCGTGGCCTTTTCCGGCAATGACTACCGCATCGTGTTTCCCGGCCATTTGCAGCGCTTTCCAGATGGCTTCTCTTCGGTCGGGAATCACCGTCACTTTTTCCCGCTCATAAATCCCTTCGAGAATATCCTCGATGATTTTCCCGGGGTCTTCGCTGCGGGGATTGTCATTGGTCAGGATGATGACATCGGCAAAATCTTCGGCGGCTTTTCCCATCATCGGGCGTTTCCCCGGGTCGCGATCGCCTCCGGCACCAAACACCACAATCAAATTGCGCGGCTGGGTCTCCCACACCGCTTTCAGGATATTCACCAGTGCGTCCGGAGTGTGAGCGTAATCCACATAAGCGGTGGCACCACCGGGCAGATTGAACACCTCGCAGCGCCCGGGAACACGCTGCAACTGCCGAATCCCCTTCCCAATAAAAGAAGATTGAATTCCCAGCGCCACAGCGGTTGTAACTGCCGCCATCACATTGTAAATATTAAACTTGCCCACCAGAGAAGTTTCCAGTTGAATCTCCCCTTCGGGAACCTGTAAACGGATTTCCATGCCCCCGGGAAAAATCTGATGGGAGAGATATTTAACAGTAGCCTGGGGAATGTGCATGGAATAGGTAAATATCTCTCCCGAAGTTGCTTCGATAACCCGCTGACCGTATGGGTCATCCAGGTTGACAATGGCGTACTGATGTTCAGTTAAGTTCTTGAATAGCCGCAGTTTAGCGCGAAAATATTCTTCAACGGTTCCGTGGAAATCCAGATGATCGCGGCTGAGATTGGTAAACACGGCTGCCAGGAACGGAATTTCGTCCACCCGATGCAAAACCAGGGCGTGGGAAGAGACTTCCATCACGCAACTTCGGGCACCGGATCGCACCATGCGAGCCATCAGGCGCTGGATATCCACACTCTCCGGCGTGGTGCGCTCGGCTTCCTGCCATTCTTTGCCGTCGAAAGTGCGAATGGTGCTGATGAGTCCCGGCTTCCAGTGCGCTGCCTGCAAAATGGAATGAATTAAATAGGCAGTGGTGGTTTTTCCGTTGGTGCCAGTAATGCCCACCACCTTCAGCTTGCGGGCTGGTTCATTAAAAAAAATACTGGCAATTTTTGCCAGTGTCGCCCGGGTATCTCGCACTACCACCATAGTGGCATCGGGCAGCTCCTGCGCTTCCTCCACAAAAAAGACCCGCGCCCCCTGCTGGTACGCCTGCGAGAGGAAGCGATGCCCATCCGTACGATAACCCCGGATTGCCACAAAAGCATCTCCCTCCTGCACCTGCCGGGAATCGTACTGAATATCGCTCACAAAGCGATCGGTGCGTCCCCGCACTTCCTCCACCGCAAGTTGCTCCAATATTTTCTCCAGACTCATCATGACGGTCGACACCAGATTCGAATCGTTTTATTGGGTGTAAGCACCGAACCCGGTTTGGGTTCCTGCTTTACCACAATGCCATGCCCCTGGACTTCTACTTCGACACCCAGTTCATTTACCGCATCCAGCGCTTCCTTTAAAGTAAGCCCTTTGAGGGAAGGCACCCGTTTGCGCTGCTGCGCCGTGCGTTTTTCCAGATACAAATCCACCTGTTTGCTTCGAGAATTTTTCGTTACCACCTTCTGCCGGGAAACAAATTGCCCATTCCCCACCAGGCGGATGCGGTAACCGCGCTGTTCCAGAATTTTACGGGCTGTGTTAACGGGCAGGTTTTCCACCCGGGGAATTTCCTCGGGCAGGGAATCACTTTCGGTAGCAATGAGAGCAGTCAGTTGAGGTTCCCGGGTCGAGAATAAACTATAAATGCGCCGCGCCATGCGTCGAAAAATAGGCGCCGCCACCTGCCCACCGTAATACACTCCCCGGGGATTGCGTACCATCACCAGAAGCAGAAATTCCGGATGATGTGCCGGAAAATAGCCCACAAAGGACGCCAGATGGCTGTGGCGATCGTAAGCACCTTTCTCTTCGTCGTACAATTGGGCGGTACCGGTTTTCCCGGCAATCTCCAGTCCCGGAATAGCTGCTTTCACCCCGGTACCTTCGCGCACCACCCCAACCAGTACGCTGTTAATCAGCTCCGCCGTTTGGGGCGAAATGACCTGCCGAATGACCTCCGGCTGATTTTTCAGCAGAACATTCCCATGCAAACCGCGCACCTCGCTGGCTACAAACGGACGATACAGGCGTCCACCATTTGCCACCGCACAATAGGCATTGGCCAGTTGCAAAGGGGTAACACCCACGCCATATCCCACACTTAAATACTGATAATCAAATGCATCATAATCTTTTAAATCCCGCAGCAACCCGGCACTTTCGCCCGGCAAATCCACATCGGTTACCATCCCAAATCCGAAATTACGAATATAACGATAAAGTAAGCCGGAAGGAAGTTTTCGGGCAATTTTCACCACTCCGATGTTACTGGAATGTTCAATTACCTGCCGTACGGTTAGCCAGCCGTATTTTTTATGATCCAGAATAGTGCGATTGAACAACCGATAGCGCCCATTCTCGCAAAATACAATGTCTTTGTCCAGTTTGAGATGCAAATTCTCCAGTGCCGCGGAAAGAGTAACAATTTTAAAGGTTGAACCGGGTTCCACCACATCGATAATAGCACGATTTTTCCGCTGCCATTCCGAATAGCGACTGGCACGGTTGGGATCGAATTGGGGATAATTCGCCAGCGCCAGCAGTTCCCCGGTGTTGGGATTGAGCAGCAACGCCACCCCTTCGGGAGCTCCGCTCTCTTCCACTCCGCGCTTTAATTCATCCTCCAGCACCGTCTGGTAATCGATATCGATGGTAAGAATCACATCGCAACCGTCAATGGGTGGCACACCGGCTAAATCCAGATTGGGCACCTGATGCCCCAGGGCATCCCGCTGATAAATGCGCCAGCCCGGTGTGCCCTGCAAATAATCGTTGTATTGCAATTCAATTCCTGCCAGGGGACGATTATCCACATCGCAATAGCCCACCAGATGCGCAGCCAGTTCGCGGTATGGGTAAGCCCGCAGAAACTTTTTCTCCAGTACCAGACCCGCATCCCGCAGTTGCAGTAACGGTTTGATTTTGTTTGCCGGAACACGGTGTTTCAGGTACACAAAATCGGGATGACGCCGCACTTTTTGCTGGATGGTGCGGCGAGAAATTCCCAGAACCCGGGAAAGCGTTTGGTACAATTTTGTTTTGTTTTGCACAAAGCGTCCCCGAACAGCTACAGAGTATTGCAGCACATCTCGCGCCAGCTCCCGCCCCTGCCGATCGTAAATCGTACCCCGTCGCGCCGGTACCACCTGCCGGTTGTTAATGTTATCTTCAGCTCGTTTCGCATAATAATCATGCAGAAACACCTGCAGCCGTACCAATTTCACTGCCACCAGAGCAAATCCAATTAGAATCAGCAGCGTGAGCAGAATAAGCCGGAAATTTCCCCCGTTTTTTCTGGAAGATATTCCCGAAGAGTGATATACAGTTCGCTGGCGTTTACGGGACATATTTCCGGTACTCCCTTTCGTCCACGGTTAAAATTTTTGCTTTTTCCATGGGAACCATTCCCAACTTTTGCATGGCAATATGAGGAATTTGTTTTAACAGTTCGTTCCGCCGGGTTTCCAGTTGAATATGTCGGGAACTCAAAAGCCGCACTTCTTTTTCCAGCGTGGTAATTCGCTCCAACGTTTGGCGAACGGCGACATTCTTCCATTGCACCAGAATAAAAAAAAGCGTAATGGCGAATATCAAAAGAAAAATGGTAAACGCCGAAAGCACATTTACGGCTGCCCGGGTGGCTCCCTTTTTCACCTGATACATGGTTCGGGAACGGCGTTTTCGTTTTACCGCCATTACACAATCTCCTTGTAAGGTACCACTTTTTCTGCCACGCGTAAACGGGCACTGCGCGCCCGGGGATTCCGTGCTATTTCTTCCGGCGTGGGGAAAATCGGTTTGCGCGTCACCGCGCGCATTTCCCGCACTTTATCGCACACGCACCGGGGGAATTCCGGGGGACACACACAGTCCAGCTCTTTGTAGCGGATAAACTCTTTCACAATGCGATCTTCCAGGGAATGGTAGGCAATCACCGCCAGGCGTCCTCCTTCATCCAGGCATTCGAAGGCTTTCTCCAGCGCCCGGCGCAATCGGTTGAGTTCGTCGTTCACTTCAATACGAATCGCCTGGAATACCCGGGCCAGAGTTTTATTTACCAGCGGGGTTTTCACCACACTGCGCACCACCGCAGCTAATTGGGTGGTCGTTTCGATAGGCGCCTCCTGCCGGGTTTCCACAATTCTTCGGGCAATCTTACGCCACATTCGTTCCTCACCATATTCTCGCAAAATCCGTCCCAGTTGTGCCTCACTGTAAGAATTAACCACCTGCCGGGCGGTTAATTCCTGCTTTCGATTAAATCGCATGTCCAGCGGACCTTCTGCCATAAACGAAAACCCCTTTTCCTTCTCATCCACCTGGAAGGAAGAAATCCCCAGATCGAATAAAATGCCCTGTACGGGAAGGAGTTCTTCCTGTACCAGGACAATATCCAGTTGATCGAAAAAAGCTCGCCGTAATCGCACATTAGGAAAGGTCGAAAGACGTTGCGCAGCAAACCGGAGCGCATCCTCATCGGCATCCAGCCCCACCAGCACACCCGAGCTATCCAGCTTCCTCAAAATCCCTTCAGCGTGTCCGCCACCACCCACCGTGCAATCCAGATAAACACCTTTGGGCGTGGTTACCAGCAAGTCGACAACTTCCTGTTGCAGAACCGGAACGTGAAATTTCCCGGCCATAAATTGTGCTCCATCCTGTTTCAGAAATCCAGAACATCGGTTAATTCCGGATAGCTCTCCGAAATGCCTTCCACATCCTGTTTCAATATTTCGGGATTCCAGATTTCAATTTTTCTTCCGGTTCCCAGCACTACCACATCCTTTTTCAGCCCCGCATATTCAATCAAATCGGCAGGGATGTTAATCCGTCCCTGCTTATCCACTTTCTGGTGCGATACATAATAATTTAAATGGCGGAGGAGTTTCCGCCGCTCTTTCCCATCGGTGACCTGGCGTTCGATTTCCCGCACTTTGCGCTGCCACTCCTTCAGGGGGAACATCACCACGCAGCGTTCGCTACCGCGGGTGAGGATAAACATTTCCCCATCACCGGAGCTCTCGGCCGTATCCCGAAAGCGGGCGGGCATATTAATCCGTCCCTTTGAATCCAGAACATTTAAAAAACGGCCGTAGTATTCTCCCATGGGTCACCGATTGAATTTAATGAATTTTAGTGGAAAATGCGCCACTTCTCACCCCATAAGTTACACAAAAAAATGAAAAATGCAAGAGGTTTCTTTACTTTTTTTGTGGAATTCGGAATTCAATTCCAGAATTCCGGGTAAAATCAAATTTTTATAGAGGTTAGCGGGAAACAACGTTTTGCGGAAACTGAAATCTGTTTTTGCAACCACAGATGCCCCTGAAAGTATTAAAACCACAGAAGACACGGAGTGACCGAAAGAAAAGAAAACATTTACCCACGAATCACGCGAATGGACACGAATTAAAAATAATTGGTTATTGGAAATTGGCATTCGGAATTGGGATTTTGAGATTTGCTTTTTGTGATCTGGAATTTGCGCTTTTGTAGCACGCCTCTCCTGAGGCGTTATGCTGCGAAGCAGCATTCATTGCCCACTGGAAGCTTTACCCACTCAGGAGATCCGAGTTACACAGCTTGCTCTATTCATTAGCACATCTGGAATCATTAACTACGAATCACATGTTTGGGCATTTAACTACCGAATTACTTGCCCACGAATTAAAAAATTTCTATTTGCCCACGAATCACCCGAATGGACGCGAATTAAAAATAATTGGTTATGGGAAATTGGGATTCTGAATTGAGATTTTGAGATTTGTTTTTTGTGATTTGGTTTTGGAATTTGCGTTTTTGTAGCATGCCTCTCCTGAGGCGTATCATTTAATGTATAATGGAAGGATCCCATGCTATGCACCAGAGATTCTTCGCTCCGCTGACGCTGCGCTCAGAATGACGGGGCTGGTGGTGCTGTCATTCTGAACCCTCGCCGCAGGCGAGGGTGAAGAATCTCCTTCTGATGAAGAAGATAAATTTACGAGATTCTTCGCTGCGCTCAGAACTGATATTTGCCCACGAATCACACAAATAAGCATGAATTAAAATCTCGATATAATGAAATTTGTGATTTTATTTTTTCGCTGCGAGCGCTGCGAATCCCAAGGGGATCTCCCAAAGGAGTCCTGTGGACCTTTGGACGCTGCGGTTTCTTTAAATCTGGAATTGTGAGAGGTGGGCTTCAGTTGTTCATTTTAGGCATTCTATTCATTGCTTTAAAGATTCTTCGCTCCGCTGACGCTGCGCTCAGAATGACAGGGAGGGTGGTTGCTGTCATTCTGAACCCTCGCCTGCGGCGAGGG
>JALXCH010000160.1 GCA_026991005.1 Calditrichia bacterium
AACAAATAATCCGCCTGCAGGTAGATACAATCTACAAATCGCTTTAAAAAATCAACCCTGCTTAAAGAAATCTCCAACCGGGCCCGCGGTTGAAAAGCAAAAATTACCTGATGGTTTTTGTTTAAATAAACATCGCTCCCTTCAATTAAATAGGTTTCATCTTCAGTCACTTTTTTACCGTGGATTTTCCAGCTCCACACCCAGCTCAACGTGTTGATTCCTGCACCAATTCCAACAACCGGACGCACCCAGCTATCGGGGAATAAACGAAAATCCAGAAATACCAGTACCGGTGTGCTGTTAATTTTGAACTGATGCTGCTCTTTAATATTTGGGATGGTAACCAAGGCTTCGTCCGGGAATTTGATGGTAGAAGTGTAAATGAATTCATCTTTCCAGGTATGGTTAAAAAACTGCACGGAAATTCCTGTAACAAAACGCCGTTTTAAGGCGATGCCAAATTCTGCCGCCCAGGAAATCTGGGGATCTTCAGGATAAAAATCTTTCCATTGGCTATCGGTGGTGTAAATTGGGCGGGGGAAACTGGCAGCGCTGTTGTACACATCAAAAAAATCGCTGGTACCATGACCATATATTTGCCCCATGCGCAGGCTAATTATGGGATAGTAAGATGGTTCGCCTGTGCTCCCGGAGGTGGTTAATATTAGCACAAACACTGTAACCAACAGCCAGAGACGGAAAAGTGAATATTTCATATCGGTCTCCCTGTCTATTCTCGTAGAATTGCTTTTTATTTACGGATAATTTTATTTGATGTCAATAGAAAAAGAGAAATCGAGGAGTAAAAATTTTTTCTTACATTTAAAAAAACGCAAAATGAAATTACCAACAGCAAATTACAAATTCCAAATTCCAAATCCCAAATAACAAATAACAAGAGACAAATCCCTAATTCCTAATTCCTAATTACAAAATATAAAAATTAAATAACAAGCGACAAATCTCAAATCTAAAAACCATAAATTCCAAAAAAACTTTAACTTGTTATTTTTTAACCTAATTATGACGTTTTTTTATTCGTGTTTATTCGTTTGATTCGTGGGCAAATATTAATTCTTATAATTCGTGGTTAAATAATTTGTGGGTAAATTACCATTCGAACGATTCATGGTTTTATTGATTCCGTTGAACCCTATAATTTTATAACCCAATTCAAAATTCTTAATTCAAAAATATTAATTACTTCTGTCGTCCCTCCGGGACTAAAATGGGTTAGGTGGAAATTCCCATTCCCATGGCTGAAGGCCATGGGCTAAAATTTTTCGGCCACTCCGTGGCCTCATCCCCTGCCAGCCGATTTTTTTGGATTTAATTTGGATTTACTACCTAAAAACTTCTTTTTTTCACTTCCCTTTTGCCTTTTTTCTCATAAGGAGGTACGGAGGACAAAGAAGAAAAAAACTCCAAACGACAAAAAGTTAAAAACCGCAAAGTACGCAAAGAAATACCAAATCCTGAATAAAATATCCAAAATCACAATTTCCTGAAAAACAAATAATTATGGCTGTATTTTATTTACAATCTAATCCTTTTCATTCGTGTCCATTTGCGTGATTCGTGGGCAAATATCAATTCTTTTAATTCGTGGCAAATAATTCGTGTTTATTCGTGCGATTCGTGGTTCTATTAATTTCAGTGACGCCCTTTCAGGGCTTCCTTTTTTTGTTAATTTTTATTCCCAGGGCTTCGCCCCAGGCTATCTAACTGTGAGCGCTTCGCGCTCGGTCTGGTTACTACCTGACCTTTTTTCAAACACAAGTTTGCAGATATTTTCTAAAAAAAGACCCCGCAAGAGTCACCAATATCATCCTATTGGATAATAGCCCGGGACGAAGCCCCGGGGATAAGGAGATGTCCACGCGATTTAGAGCTCTTAAAACCCCGCCTACAGATAACAACTAAATCGCTTCCGATATAACTCCAACTGCATTTTGAATTCTTTGCCCTCATGATAAGCCTGAGCAAAGAACTCAAAAACAACATAATAAACGGAACAGTGCTGAGCGGATACCTCAAGGTTTTTTAGAAAGAGCTCAGCCGTTGTAGAAGTCCTCCAGTGTGACGGAAACCAGAGTCGGATAAAGCAGGTCGTGGTTCAGCACATCAGGCGTGGCAATGCCCTTGATAAGCATGAGAGTGTCGAGGAAAGGATTCTCCGGCTGGGAATAGCCCGGAGGAGTGTTGCGGTTCACAATCTTCGTGTAAGCAAGAACCTTCCACGGGTCGCCATTGACAGGATCGGACTCGAAGGTTTCGATGATGTCGTAGAGTCTTGAAAAAAAGTCCACAAAGTCCTGAGTGTTATTAACAGGATCAAGAGAATAGCCATTCAGCCATGACGGCATGGGCTGGTTAATGTCAAGACCGAAAAGGTACTTAACAACAGAACCCGGAACGTAAAAGGACACATTTTTATCCACGCCATTATCCTTGTAGTCAATGGAAATAGTATTCCTATAACGGTCAATCTCGTCCCGGATGACGGCAATGGTGCCGTTGTTGTCATCATCCACGAGCTTGTAGCGAATCCAGTACTCCTGGCCCTCTGCGTTCTGGTTGTTGGCGGGAAGGACAAGTGGGAGCTCTAAATCTGTCCAGATAATATTCCCTCCCAAATTCATCTGTAACCCCTCCAGGTTTTCACTGTACCACCTGCCTGTCTCGTCAGGAGCAGGCGTCCATAATGTATTATTATAAGGGTCGTTTGTTAAGAAAAATTGTAAAAAAGTTCCAACCTGCGACAGATTAGTCCTGTGGTTCTTCCACTTGTTCGGGGTGGAAACATTATCATGGTCAACGCCAATGAGGGCGGAATCCACAACAGAGTCAAGAGTGCTCATTTTACATACTCCATGCGTATGGATTTTTGGCCCAGAGCTGTTTTTAAGCGAAAGAAATAAACCCCGGAAGGCATGTGCGCCGAAGGCTTCCAGATAAGGGAATGGCTGCCGGCGCTCTGCCGGTCCTTCATCAGGGTGGCCACCTTCTGGCCGCTGGTGTTGTAAACCGCTGCCTCCACGGACATGGCAAAAGGCAATCGGTAGTCAATTTTAACGGCAGCGTTAAACGGATTGGGATAGGCCGGATGAAGTTGAAAATGCCGGGAAATATATTGAGGTCTCTCCTCCATACCCAGAGGAACATCGGAAAACACGAACTCCACCGTGTCGGAAGAAATATCGCCTAACGAGCGCAGGTAAACATCCACATACCAGGTACCGGGATTATTAGCATCTTCCTGCAGGGAAAAATCAACAATCAGGTTCGAAGAGGGATTGTTGACGGCAAAGTAAAGGGTCTGGCCGGGATCGGTAAAGGCAACATAGCGGTGATGGTAGGCCTCCGGCTTAATGTTCGGAATTTGTCCCACATAAGAGTCAATGGTCACATCGGGCATCTCGTTCTGAAAGGAGACAGAAGAAGGTGAAGATGCACCCGCCGTTTTTATCAAGCGAACATTCCCCTTTTCGGAGTACAGCACTTTAATAATACCCGGACCCAATACCAGGGAAACACTCAGGCTCTGCCCCGCTGTTTTAAGAAATTGCCGCCGATTCATGGAATGGTTTTGTTTGAGTTGCATGATGGTTATAATATTTTGAAATTCAACGTGTAAATCATAATAATAAAAAAAGAGTAAAAAAACAATAAAAAATTTGCCAGTATATGGAAAACAAAGACCCAGCAGGGGTCGCACATGCACAGCATCCTGTTGGAAAGGCAGCCCGGGGCGAAGCCCCGGGGATAGGTGGATGTATGATATTTTAGAGCTCTGAAAGAGCGGCACAAGATTTTCCTATGCGCAGCATCCTTTGTCCCTGTGCACAGATGCTCGGCACTTTTAAAGTGCCGGGCATCTGTGCCTTCCTATTTCAAATATTTATCGATTGACGGTTCAATGGGAAGAGTAAAATAGAAGTGGCTTCCCTTCCCCGGCTCGCTTTCCACCCAGATATCGCCACCATGCAGGTGCACAATTTCTTTGCAGATGGAAAGTCCCAGCCCGGTACCGGCGGATTTCAAATACATCTCCGAATCCACCTGTTCGTATTTATCGAAAACAGTTTTCTGTTTTTCCGGGGGAATTCCCGGGCCGGTATCGTGCACACCCACGCGCACAAACATCTTTTCTTCCCCTTTAATTTCCTTGCGGTAAAATTCCGAAGTAATGCGTATTTCACCGCCTTCGGGGGTAAATTTCAGGGCATTGCTCAACAAATTGTTAATTACCTGTTCAATGCGTAAACTGTCGAAATAGAGTAACGGTAAATTGCGGTTAAGTTCCGTCTTCAATGTGATATTCTTATTTTTTGCCAGAATCTGATGTCCCTCTTCAATACGCTCGATGAGGGAATTAATCTCGCCAACTTTCGGTTCAATACTAAAGCGCCCCACTTCCATTTTGGAGGCCACCAGGAAGTTGTCAATCAGCGTCAGTACCTTTTTCACGTTTTCTTTGGCGATATCCAGCAATTCTTCCTGCTCGGCGTTAATTTCGCCCACCACCCCGGAACGGATTAATTCAATGAATCCCTGAATCACATTCATGGGCGAACGCAAATCGTGCACAATCATGGAATTGAAGTCGGCTTTCAAGCGTTCCAGTTTTTTGATGACCCGCAAGTCATTGAGCACCAGGAAGTAACCAATGCGATGCCGCTGCCGGTAGAAAGGGAATACAAAGGTGGAAACGGGGATCGTTTCGCCCGAGGTGGAGATAAGTTCCAGCTCCACATTTTCTACGGGATTCCCTTTTGAACCCCGGGTAAGCACCTGTTTGACGATTTCCTGAAGGCGTGTCTGGCTCTCGGAGGAAAAGAATTTATGCAATGGTTGTTTCAACAACGCTTTCCGCTCCAACCCTACCAATCGTTCGAAAGCGGGATTCAAGTAAATAATATTCCCCCGGGAAGTACAGGTAACCAGAGCCAGACTCATGGTTTCGGCCAGAGTACGGTACCGTTCTTCCGAGGTGCGCAGGTTCTCGTACAACAGAGAATTCTCCATAGCCACGGCAGCCTGGTTGGCAAAATATTCCAGCGCCACCACTTTATCTTCCGATGGCTTTAACCGATCCACCGGATCCTGCACCAGAAGATAACCCATAATTTTCTTTCGAGTTTCGATGGGTACAATCAGCAAATCGGCCTCATTCCATTCCGTGATGGTATCCTCTTCCAGATTCGCCAGCGTGCCGTTTCCGGAGAGCGGGGAGGAATCATAAAAATACGAATGACTGATGCGGCGGCAATTGAGCAGAAACTTTTCCAGTTTTTTAGCACCAACCGGTTTTTCGATGTCGAAAGGAAGTTCTTTGCGCTGGTCGAATCCCATCTTGTTCACCAGTTTAAAACGGCGCTGGAACGGTTCGCTGCGCAGGATGGCCACATCGTTCCAGCCCAGCGTTCGCCGGATACTGTGCGATATGCGATTGAGGATTTCCTCCAGGTTTAAATCCAGCTTGATTTCGTTCCCTAATTCAAAGATGCGAGCAAGCTGTTTTAATTTTACCTGGGCTTCTTTGACGATGCGGGCATCGGTTAATACCTTTTGCACCCGGGAGAGTAAATTGCGCACCAGTTCCTTTTCCCAATCGCCAAAAGGAGGTGCCTCGGCGCGGCGACTGATGATAAATGCCCCCAGTTCCTCCTGAGCCACCCGCACCGGTGCCACCAGAATGTGATGATAATTCAACCGCTGAAAAGCGGACACCGTCGTGGGATCGAAGGAATTCTGAGAAGGCAAATCCGATATCAGGCGGATTTCCTCCCCGGAAACCAGTTGATTCAAATGGGAATCGCGGGTTAAATACAGCATGAAACGTTCGTTACTTGCCGAACCTTCCTGCGCCCCGGCACCATACACATACTTGGGGAACAGGAGTCCAAACCCGCGGCTTATTTGCCAGAAAATGGTTTTCTCCGCCCGAGCAATTTGATTCAATTCCTGACAGGTGAGTTGAATAATCCGTTCTTCGGATAACCGCTCATCCAGCAACTGCTCGGCAAAGCGGTCGAATTCTTCCCCGCTCCGGCGCGAAAACATCAAATCGTAGATGCGATCCTTCAACAGGTTGGATAATTGTTGAATAAACTCCAGATGCGAGGTGTACACAATGCGCTCCCGGGTATCCCCCAGAAGCAAGCCACCCACCACTATACTTTCGTGCACAATGGGGGTGAGTATCAACTGTCGTACTTCCCAGCCCCATTCCCATAATTTGCGGAAAAGGGCGGGATCATCCTCCCGGCTGAGGCGCAGCGATTTGCGGGTTTGCACCCAGCCGCGAGCCATCTCCTCCAGCCGCGGAGTTAATATGGCCACATTGCGGCGATGAGGCGGAATAAATTGGGTAAAATGAGTAACCTGCGAATTTTCCGCATCAAAACTAAAAATTGCCCAGTAATCGTAGGGAAGCATTTTGGGCAAAATCTGGGTAAGCCGCTCAAATAAACTTTTCAGATTATTTTCGTGCTGAATGATGTAACTACAACGCAGTAAATTCTCTTTGTAAGCAACTTCTTGCTTTTCCTGTTGCTGTTGTTGAATATGCTCGATGATGGTGCGAATATTACTGGTAATGACCTGATAGGAAGTGGTTTCCGGTAACACAAACGCATGCCGAAATTCCCCCAATTCCCGAAATTGTTCAAACGAAATTTTACTGGAGAGAATAAACACCTTCCAGACATCCTCCAGAACCGAAGTGTTTAAAAACTTCCGGGAATCAGGGTTTATCAGCGCATCCCGATCGATGTACAAAAGAATCAGTTCCGGTTTGATGTTTTTGACAAACGTTTCCACCTCCTCCAACTGCGGGAGGTAAAACATCTGAATATTGCGAAAAAGGATATTATTCTGCAAGAACGAGAAAATGTCGCGCCTGGGGTAGCTTATAATAATTTTAAAGTAACTATCTTCTTTCATATGCGATTGTTTTTTTTGAAATTTAATAAGTCCGGAAATGGGTTCAAAATATTTTCTGAAAGTTTTTCAATTTCTTTTTTTCATGAAGGAGGCTGCCAATCTCCCGGGTAGAAGGAAATTTCGGAATCAGGAATGCTGGGCAACCTCCGGAATTTCCTCCGGTTCCTCCCGGATATTTTAACCCAACCTGCACTTTTGCTCTGATAAAGGAAATGCCCTATCGGTTCAGCAAAAAAATGCGATACAACCCATCCAGAACCAGATGAGGGACAAATTCTTCGATGTAGCGGGTACGGGGTTGAATCAATCGCGCCAGTCCCCCGGTGGAAACAACCCGCGGCTTTTCCCCCAATTCTTCCATAATTTCTTCCAGCAGTCCGTCAATCATGCGAATGGTTCCCTTCAGGATGCCCACCTGCATGCTTTCGGTGGTATTTCTTCCGAT
>JALXCH010000161.1 GCA_026991005.1 Calditrichia bacterium
TGTCAATTCGTTTTTCTTTAGCTATTTGATTTACAGCTTCGACAATTTCACTACGCATTGTTTTTTTCGACCTCCAAATAAGTTTTTACCAACTCAATTTCACCACAGCTTTAATAATTTTGTTTAATGGAATAGAAATATTCCCTTGTGGCACATTTAGTACAATTTCTTCACCATTGAGTTCCAATAATGTTCCTGTGCAATCCTGACGTTCTTCCTGCTCATCCTGATAAATCACACGCAACTTTCGACCGATATTTTTCCGGAACTGCCAAGGTTCGGTAAGTGGCCAGTTCACCCCCGGAGAGGAAACCTCCAGACGATAATGCCCTGGGATGGGATCGTACATATCCAGCACATCTTCTATTTCCCGGGTCAACCGAGTAATTTCCTCCAGGGTGATACCGCTCTCGGTATCGGCGTAAATCGTCAGCACCCGACTATTGGGCTGGCCCCGCATTTCCACCTTCAACAAGTAGAATTCCGTTCGGTCGAAAATCGGTTGAATCAATGTCTTTACTTTCTCTTCCAGCTCGTGCATTAGCACCCTGAATCCTTCCAGATAACAAAAAAGTGGGTTTCGCAACCCACTCATCCGACTTCAAATATACATAAAAAATTCAGGCTTTGCAAGATATCTTCAAAGATTCCTCTCGAACGAAGGATTTCCGTATCGCCTGAATAAACAACGCGTTAGAAGAAATCCCTGCAATCGTATTACTGAATTTTTTTCAAAGGAAATACAAAAATAATGTTGAATTGATTTTGAGAACCACGAATCAAAAGAATTGATACTTGCCCACGAATCACACGAATAAGCACGAATGAAAAAATTGAGCAGAAAAAATTAAAATATTTGAACTAAAAATTTTGAATTGGGCGGGTTTATGCAAATTAGCATAATTCGTTGGAATGAAACAAGACCATTTTGGGAAAGGATCAAATAGCCAATTAAAATACAAAAGGGCGAAAGCAATAAATTGTTACCTCAGGAGTGCAAAGCACTCCCACATGAAGAGCCCAGGGCGAAGCCCTGGGATTAAAAATCAACACAAAAAAGAAGCCCTGAAAGGGCGTCACACAATAGATTGGATTAAAAATTTTGAATTGATCTTTTTAACCTCAGGATTCACCGAAATTAATAGAACCACGAATCTCACGAATGGACACGAATAAAAATAACCTGTAATAATTATTTGTTTTTTGAGATTTGTAATTTTGAATTTGGGATTTGTCTTTTGGAGTTTGAGATTTGTCATTTCGCTGCGCTCGCTGCGACCGCTGCGGTTTTATTAAAATTTGGGATTTGAGATTTCATTTTTCGTTTTTCTGAGGCGTTATTTCGATGGCAGGAAGAGCCATTCTATGCAATTCAAGAGAGATTCTTCGCTATGCTAACGCTCCGCTCATAATTGATATTTGCCCACGAATCACACGAATGGGAACGAATGAAAAGTATGGTTATATTGTAAAAAAACAGCTCAATTATTTGTTTTTTAAATAATTGTAGTTTGAGAGATTTTATTTCAGATTTGGAATTTCTTTGCGTCCTTGGCGCTTCCTCTGCGTACTTTGCGGTTTTTAACTCTTTGTCATTTGGAATTTTTTCTTCTGTGTCCTCCGTACCTTTGTATGAAACAAAAGACAAAAGGAAAGGTAAAGGGATAAGAATGTACAACATTGGTCAAAAAATCTAAATTACATCCCAAAAAATTATCGGCTGGCAGGATACGAGGCCACGGAGTGGCCGACAGAACTTAGCCCATGGCCTTCAGCCATGGGAATGGGAATTCCCACCCAACCCATCTTAGTCCCGCAGGGACGACAGAAATAATTTTGAATTGTATTTTGATTTTTGCAACCACGAATCTCACGAATGAAAATAATTATTTTTTGAAATTGTAATTTTAAATTGGAGTGGTTGGTATTTGTTTTTTGGAATTTGGAATTTTCCCTTTTATAGCTCGCCTCCGAAAAATCGGGCTAAACGAGTTCCTGTCTAAAATCACTAATCATTTACCCAGTAGAGTAGAAAAGGGAATGTAAAGGGAATTCCTTTACATTCGCCTTTCCCCTCGTCAAACCGGACGTGCGGATTTCCCGCATCCGGCTTTCCTGCAGAAATTCATCACAAGCATTCACAAGT
>JALXCH010000162.1:0-743 GCA_026991005.1 Calditrichia bacterium
GATGAGTTCCGAGCTGAACACCCTTTCAGCGGGTCTGAATGCTGCTTCGCAGCATAACGCCTCGGGAGAGGCGTGCTACAAAAGGGAAAATTCCAAACTACAAATCCCAATTCACAAGAAGCAAATACCAAATCACAAAACACAAAAACCCAATTCCAAATACTAATTTCCAGTAATCATATTTTTTAATTCGTGTCCATTCGTGTGATTCGTGGGCAAGTTTTGTCTTATTTTTTCCATGGCCGAATACAATGGTCTAAACGTAGTCGGCCACTCCGTGGCCTCGTACCCTGCCAGAGGAAAATTTTTCTAATTCAAAGATTCAATTCTGATTATCCGAAGAATTTGTTAAAGCAATTTCCTTCCTATTCTTGTACACTCGTTTTAATTTTTTACACAGTATCCTTTGGACATTTTCATTCCATTCTGTGTCTTATGTGTCCTTCCCCAGGATCAGTATCTGACTGTGGTTAAAAAAAATTCTGCGGTTTAGTGGTTGCAAAAAATTCTCTTGCATTTTAGAGAGAAATTGCATAATTAAACATATGATTACCAAATACGTTATGTATGAGGGAAAGACAAAAAACCGATTTTACGCTGGTATTAAACTATGTACGAGCAAATATACCAAACATCCCGGTATCTTAACCAAAATACCGAAGATCTTGAATTCCCTCCTCCCATACTCCACACTCCCTCTTTACTCTTTACTCTTTTCTCTTTTCTCTTTTCTCTTTTCATAT
>JALXCH010000162.1:753-2146 GCA_026991005.1 Calditrichia bacterium
ATTTTATGCACAGCATCCTATCCGTCCGAAGGATCCTGCCCGGTACGGGCTCTGCGAGCGGACAAGACTCTTCGAGTAGACATTTTTCATTTTTCATTTTACATTTTTCATTTCTCCGCTGCTCTCTCTGGAAATATTGAACTTACGCCAAAAACATTTCCATATTATAAAAACCCAATACATCTCAGAAGGAGGTTTCTGCCATGAACCGCCGTTCTGGGTTTTATGTCCTTATTTCTTCTATCCCAAAGGGATCCGTTTGGATGCCCCTGTTTCTCTTATTCCTGGTCTGCGAAAAAGAAACGGTTTCCATAAAACCGGCTAATGTAACCTTACGTGCCGAATACGTAGGGGCTACCGAAGTCTGGCTGAAGTTGCAGACCCATGGAGCACAAACCGGAGTACAAATTAAACGAGACAGTAAAATTATTTTCCAGACTGCTGAAATAAACAAAGATACGGTAGTGTACGACAGTACCCTTTTACCGGCACACACCTACAATTATGCTTTATTTTTACTGGATGGACGAGGGGATTGGCGCAAAGCACAGGAAGTGCAGATTACCACCATGGACACTACCAGCCACAATTTTGAGTGGAAGATCTATACTTTCGACAGCCCCTACAGCAGCGGCGATTTGTACGATGTGACCATAATAAATGAGAACGACATCTGGGCAGTGGGGGAGATCTACAGTGACAGCGCCCAGCCCTGGCTTCCTTACAATGCGGTGCACTGGGATGGGAGTAAGTGGGAATTGAAGCGGATTTATAAAGAAAATAACAATGCTATTCAAGCCATTAGAGGTTTATTAACATTTGATGGAAAAAACTTTTGGTTTGCGGCAGGTAGTATTTATAAATGGAATATAAACGAGAATTATGCTCGATTAGTATATCGAAGAGATGTAAACACTTTTCAAACTGTAGAAAAATTGTGGGGCACTTCTGAAATTAATATATATGGAGTTGGAAATGAAGGTCTTATTTCCCACTACGACGGCAGCGGCTGGCAGCGGATTGTGAGTGGTACGGAAATAAATTTTCGCGACATTCTGGGTTCAGTAAATGAGTGTAATGGAGAACTGGAGATACTAGCGATAGCATCCCAATACACGCCAAGTATTCATGAAAAAAAGATCATTAAAATTGAAAACACTCATGTAACTGCGGTTTCAGATAGTGGATTACCCTATGCATTAAGTAGTATCTGGTTTATTCCTGGTAAAATTTATTACATCGTGGGAGATGGTGTTTTTTATACTCATAAACTGGGTAAACCATGGATTCATGATACGGAACATCCTTTGATATACAAATGCGATATTGGGGGAATGAATGAAAATGATATTTTTATTGTAGGTAGTTTTGGCCTGGTTTCCCACTATAATGG
>JALXCH010000163.1 GCA_026991005.1 Calditrichia bacterium
ATCCACCGCACAGCAGTTGATGGTACCATGCACATCAAAATACTGGCGCAACACCTCTCCGTACTCATCCGGTTCCGGCGGGAACCAGTCGTCCTTATCACTTAACGTTTCCTTCCAGTGCAGCCAAATTTTTCGTGCTTTTTCCGTTAACAAATTTTCAATTTTAAACCCGTGGGCCCGGGCAAAATCTTGGGCACCCTTGCCCACCAGAAGCACATGGTCCGTCCGCTCCATCACCAGCTTTGCCACTTTGGAAGGATTTTTTACTCCCTCCAGCGCCGCCACTGCTCCGGCATTGTGGGTGGGGCCGTGCATCACCGAAGCATCCAGTTGCACCACTCCATCTTCGTTGGGTAATCCCCCGTATCCCACGGTAACATCCTCCGGGTCATTTTCGATAATATTCACCCCGGCAATCACCGCATCCAGAGGATCGGCGCCCTGCTGGAGTAATTCCATCGCTCGGGCCGTTGCTCGTTCGCCATTGGCACTGGCAATGACAACCGGATGGGAAGGCCGTACCCCCTTCTTATTCTCTTTACCGGAAATTTCTCCCCACAATCCCGGCACCAGACTAAAAGCCGTACCGGTAAGCAACGAATTTTTCAAAAAACGACGTCGATTCATGCCTTTCATAGTACCTCCTCTGGTAAAGTCGTCATGGTTTTCAGTAATTTACGGATTTGTTGCCGGAAGGCAGAGCCGGCGCAGTGCGGTAGGAGATGCTCCACATCCTCGGCATTTTCGATATGCAGTTCCAGCCGCACCCCGGGCCGTTCCAGATTGCGATCCCAGTTGATGTTCAACCTGCCGGAAAAAGTTCGGGTGAGCTGACGGGTTTCCTGTTCCAGCCGGGCGCGGATATGGTGCAGGATGGGATAGCGCGCCTCTTCCACTCGCTGTTTTAACTGCCGGGCTTTTTGCTGAACCGTGCTCTCGCCCTGCAGCAATTCCGTTCCTTTTAAGGAATGCCATAACTCCCGGGGTGACACTTCCTGGCGAGAGCACACATCCCGAACCTGCTCCAGCAGAGTCACCAGCTCGGCAGGTTTTAAGCGCACCCGAAGCGCCGCCCGGAGCCAGTCTTCGTATTCAGCGGGAGGGAATTGCAACACTTTGCGCATCATCTTCAACTGGATGCCACTGGAATGGAAATAGGCTACCAGCCAGTCCGGAAGCTGCTCCACCTGCCGGGCCAGATCTTCCAGATTGGGCAGGAAATCCAGCTCCAGAATTCTCCGAATTTGCTGGTGCAGGGGGGTATCCTGCGGCCAATGGTGCACGCCAATCTGGTAGGCTCGCAGTTTCTCCGGGAGGCTCAATCCGCCGCTCAGCACATTCAGGTGGAGTGCCTGAAGAAAAAGCTGCGGCGCTTCCTCCCGGGAATACTCCCGCGCCGGAATTTCCCGAATACCCAGCTGGTGCGCAATGCGAATCCGGCGGTAACCGTCGATAACCTGCAACTCGTCGGAACGACGCACCAGCCAGACGGGCTGGAGAATGCCCAGTTCCCGCACCGAACGCTGCAACGCCGCCGGTTCCAGCTCCCGGTGGTAACAAAAACGGTTCAGGTTCACCAGATTAGATACGGGGACCTCTCGCAAATTAAATTTCAACATTTTTTTGTTCTGTGAGGTCATTTTCCTGCCTGTTTTTCCCGGAAAGTCTTGGTCAAATCAATTCTCATTGGTTTACCAATTTTAAATTGAACCGGCATTTTCTTCGCGACCTTTGTGCGTCTTCTTACGCAGAATCCTGCCCGTGTGCAGCATCCCATGGAATATCCGAAGGATCGTGTGGACGAGTGAACGGTCTCTGCCCCTACTGCCAGAAAAACTATTTCCAATAGAACAGAATTAGACAAATATGCACAAACCAATTAATTCAAAATTCTTAATTCAAAATTCAAAATTCCTTCCATCGTCCCTACGGGACTCGAGATGAGTGGAGGGGCTTTCTTTCCCATGGCTGAAGCCATGGGCTAATATCTTTCAGCCACTTCGTGGCTTCTTGCTGCGCCAGCGGGAAGCTCTTTGTGTTTAACGCCTGCTTCCTAAAAATTTATTCGCATTTTACGTTTCATCAAAACATTTACTTTCGCTATGGAAAAAGGGACGTCTCCATTTCTTTTTTT
>JALXCH010000164.1 GCA_026991005.1 Calditrichia bacterium
CATTCCCACTCCGGAAAAGAACCCCAATTACACCGAATTTCAGATTTACACACGTGAACCGGAACAGGCCTCGGCTTATATTCTGGATAAAATGGAATTAGCCAGCCGTTTTATTTTTAATGCCGGCTTGCGTTATGAATACTTCAATGCTCATGCCAAATACAATCCCGATCTGGCCGGGACGGTGGATGAAGGCGTTTCCAATCCGAAATTCTTAAAAATGGCTGAGCCCAAGCATCGTTTGATGCCCCGTATTAGCCTGAGCTTCCCCATTACCTCGCGGGGTGTCATTCGCTTTTCTTATGGAATTTTCTACCAGTATCCTATTTTACGTAGCATCTATCGGAATCCCCGTTTTGTGGATTACAATTTTGCTCGGGTCCCGACTTTTGGAAATGCCAATTTAAATCCCGAGCGGAGTATCCAGTACGAAATGGGATTGCAGCAACAGTTTACCGATGATATTAAAATGGATTTAACCATTTTCTACAAGGATGTTACGGACTTAATTGAAGACCGCCGGGTAATTGCCGGGGAAGTGGCCATTGATAAAGAATTTAACGTATATACCAATATCGGATTTGCCAAGGTGAAGGGATTCACCGCTTCTTTACTAAAACGGCGTTCACCTCACGGTCTGTTCTCGGCAACCCTGGATTACACCTTCCAGATTGGTCAGGGTTCCTACACCGATCCGCTGGCTCTGGCGGTGGATACCCGAACCGGTCGTTCCACTCCGCAGAAATTGGTTCCCCTCAGTTTCGACCGGACGCATACCATCAATGCGACCCTGGTGCTTACCAAACCGGAAAACTGGACGGTAAGTTTTATCGGTTCCATTAAATCGGGTACTCCTTATACTCCCAGTGTCCCTTCCTCCATTCAACCTGTTAAATTTGAAGTGAATAGCGAACGCCGCCCCTGGATTAAAAATGTGGATATGCGGGCAGAAAAGTTCTTCAAATTTAAAGGAACCAAATTCTCGGTTTTCATGCAGGTAGAAAACCTGTTCGATACCATGAACGAAATTTACGTCTGGACGAATACCGGTCATTCTTTGTGGAGCCTGGATGAATCGATTAACCCCAATCGGTTCAATAACTTGCGCAATACCATTCGAGAAAATCCCAAAGATTTCTTCCCGGAATCTTTTCTGGACAATTATTACCAACGGGAAGATTGGCTCAGCGAGCCCCGGAAAATTCGTCTGGGATTGAGTTTCATGTTTTAAATAAAGCGGAAAATTTAATTTGAGAACACAATCGAACATAAATAAAATGGATGAAGTTATGAGGAAAAAGGCTGTATTTTGGGTATTGACGTTACTATTTACCTTTACCAGTTTTATGAATTCTGCCCTGGGTGGAATTGAAGAACTGGCAAAGGTTAATCTGAAAGAGCTTTCTCCACAGAAACGCTGGGAGTTGTTCTCCAAGCAATGGAAGCTGCAAACCAAAGCCCTTCAAGAAGATGAACGACACGATGTGCTGAAAAAAACGATTATTAATGGCAACCAGATTCGGGTGCTGCTCACCAATCAGGGATCGATTTCTACCCCGACTGCCGATAATTCCAATGCCGACCTGGTGTGGCCGAAGGGACCCTCCGGGCTGGGTTATGCTTACGAGTTTGGTCCGCTGGTAGGTGCTGAAGTGGTAGGAAAGAATGGTGATACGCTGCATATTGTGGATGATGGGTTCTTGAGTCTAGCCGATGGTGATTTCGAGCCAGGTACAGCAGAGCGCTGGGGCTGGGAGCCCAAACTGGGGTTCTCGGATCCCACTTCTCAGGAAGTGGCTCATTTCTCCGACCTGGATCGCAATTTTGACGGTAAACCGGATAGCTGGCCGGAATCCTGGTACAACGAGACGCTGGGGCGCTACGTATGGCCTGCATTTTTAGGGGACGATGCCACTACCCCCGATGAGGAAGTTTTCTACGTCATGGATGATTTTGATAATGCCGAATTCCCGTATTATCCCGATCCGAACGATTCTACCATGCGTGGATTGGGGCTGGAACTCCAGGTACGGATTTTTCAGTTTAACAACCCTCTGGCAGAAGATATTATCTTTCTGGTTTACACCATCACCAACGTGAGCCCCACACCGCTGGAAAAGGT
>JALXCH010000165.1 GCA_026991005.1 Calditrichia bacterium
GTTCCTTGTGGCGCATCATCATCACCATCATACACCGGACATTTCCTCTGTGGGCAGGCGTCTTTTCCTGACCATGGGATTGAATTTTCTGATTACCATCACCGAGGTGGTGGGCGGCATTCTCTCTGGAAGTCTGGCACTGATTTCCGATGCGTTGCACAATTTCAGCGACGGCATCTCCGTCATCATTAGCTACATTGCCCTGCGCCTCAAACAGCGGGATTTTTCCTATCGCCATACCTTTGGATTAAAACGGGCCGAAATCCTGGCAGCAATCATCAATTCCTCGGTGCTAATTGTCATCTCCATTTACCTGTTTTACGAATCCCTGCTGCGTTTCTGGTATCCCCAGCCCATCCGGGGACAAATGATGACCATTGTGGCGCTGGTGGGATTGGTGGCTAATGTGCTGGGCACGATCCTGTTGCATCGGGATTCCCGGCATAGCATGAACATCCGTTCTGCTTATTTGCATCTGTTAAGCGATGCCATCTCCTCGGTAGGGGTGGTGCTGGGCGGCGTTGCCATTATCCTCTGGAACATCACCTGGGTGGATCCCGTACTCACCATTCTAATTGGACTGTACATTTTGCGGGAGAGCTTTCGGATTGTGGCAGAAGCGGTCCATGTACTGATGGAAGGTGCTCCCACGGATCTCTCGCTGGAAGCGGTGAAGGAGGCAGTGGAAGCGCTGGAGGGTGTGCAGGATATTCACCACATCCATGTGTGGATGGTAGGGGAGAACGATGTGCATCTGGAAGCCCACGTGAACGTGCGCGATATGCTCATTAGCGAGAGCGAAGCCCTGCGCGAGAAGATTGAACATCTGTTGCAGGAGAAATTCAACATTGCCCACATCACCTTGCAGTTTGAATGTAATCGCTGCACCAACGAAGGGCTGATTCGCCGCAAGGAAATACCGCCGGCTCATTCCGGATAATTCCTGCCGGTGTAGATTTGTTTTTCCCCGAAATATTTCTTAAACCTCGATTGAAATAATGTATTGTTTTATGAGCTAGTTGTTGGGAATCTCTTTGCTCCCGAATGCGCAAACAAAGCGCTGTCTTTAGTCGGATAGTAGAAGCGAAATTTCCCGGCGGGAAATAGTAACTCTTCCCCGGGGGAAGCATCCAAAGAGAAAATCGAAATCTGGAGGAACCATGCAGGACAAATGGCGATTGGATGGTAGAACGGCGCTGGTAACCGGGGGAACGAAAGGGATTGGGCGTGCCATAGCCGAAACCCTGCTGGAGCGGGGAGCAGAAGTGACCATTGTTGCCCGTACCGCATCGGATGTGGAACAAGCCGTCGCTCAGTGGCAGGAAAAAGGGTGGGCGGCTCACGGAATTACAGCCGATGTCAGCCAGCCCCCGGATCGGGCTCGTATCATGGAAGAATTTGCCCGCCTCTCCCCTCATCTGCACATTCTGGTCAATAATGCCGGTACCAACATCAAAAAGAAAATTATGGAATATACCGACGAGGAAGTGCGGTTTATTCTGGAAACCAACATGTATTCTGCCTTCGATTTAACCCGAAAAGCGTACCCGTTGATGAAAAAGACCGGGGATGCCTCGGTGGTATTTATTGGCTCGGTTGGGGGATTGGTGCATATTCGCAGCGGAGCGCCCTATGGCATGAGCAAAGCCGCGCTGGTGCAGCTTACGCGCAATCTGGCGGTGGACTGGGCTAAGGAAGGCATTCGAGTGAATCTGGTGGCTCCCTGGTACACTAACACCCCGCTGGCGCAGTCCCGGTTTAAAGATCCTCAGTATTTGAAGGAGGTGCTGGATCGGAGTCCCATGGGACGGGTTGCCGAGCCGGAAGAAGTGGCCGCAGCGGTAGCCTTCCTGTGCATGCCAGCCGCTTCCTACATCACCGGGCAAATTCTGGCGGTGGATGGAGGATTCACCATTTACGGATTTTAGAGAAAGCTTTTCCTGTTGTTTTTACCTCGGTTAAGAGTTTTGATTTCCCTTTGATGTGAAGTGTATCCCGGGAATCCGATTGAAATGAAAAATGAAAAATGAGGAGGTGTATTAATCGTTCTGCTGGAGGAGGCGGGTAAAATTGAGCAATTTACTTTCGGTTTCCATCCATTCCTGAGCGGGGATGGATCCTTCCACAATACCTGCCCCTGCAAATAGGGTAAGGCTATTTCCGCGCACCAGGGCCGAGCGGATGGCCACGGCAAATTCGGCAGAGTCGCGACTCATCCATCCCACCGGTCCCGCATACCATCCCCGGTCGAACCCTTCCAGACGGGAAATGACTTCCATAGCTACGCCCCGTGGTAAACCGGCCACGGCAGGCGTGGGATGTAATTCCGCCAGCAATTTAGCCACTCCCACACCTTTCTTTAACTCCCCCCGGAAGCGGGTATGAATATGCTGTACGTTTTGTAATTTTAGCACCGTCTCCCGCACCGGCATGTCCAGATGCTGGCACAATTTTTTTAGCGTGTTCTCAATCATGTGGCTTACCCAGCGGTGTTCGGTAAGCTCTTTGGTACTGGTGAGCAATTCCTGCTCCAGTTGCAAATCTTCGTCCAGGGTTTTGCCGCGCGGGCGGGTGCTGGCCAGAGCGTCACTCTCGATAATGGTGTTCGATTTTCGGAAGAGCTGCTCCGGTGTTCCTCCCAGAAAAGCCCCCTTCTCCGAAAACTGCAATAGAAAAAGAAATGAGTTGTGGGTATTCTCCCGCAGGCGATTCATGAAATAAAACGGTTCCAGCGGAGCAGGAAAATAAAATATCTTTTTGCGAGCCAGAACCACCTTCTCCAGCTCGGAATGTTTCATTAGCTCCAGAGCCTGTAGAACTGCTTCTTCCCACACCTTCTGGAGGGGGAAATCTTCCTCCCGAAGCGGGGATAACACGTGGAATTCCCGGGGAGAAGTGTTCCAGCGAAGGGCTTCCCAGTGGCGGCGGAACTCCTCTTTGGCCTGGGAAGCGGTTTGATCCGGTGTGCGAAAGAAATGGTAAGCCAGGTGAGTTTTATGGTTGTTCTGAATCAGTTCGAAGCGGGGAAGAACAAACTGAAAAGCGGCGAAAGGTTGCCACAAATCGTCGCAGGGGACGCCGGGATCGAAACGCACCCCGCCATAAACCCGCACTTTCCCGGAGGCCTTTGCGAGAAGTGCGTGCAGGGGACGCGTTACTTTCTGGAAATCGGAAAAGGTTTTTCCGCTATGGGAGTAGAGCGATCCCACCGCTGCTACCTCCAGCGTCCGCTGGCGATCGCTCCAGTAAATGCGCGGGAAAATGGTCTGTTGGCTCAGCCAGGGGAGTGGCTTCCAGTGGATGCAGGGAACTTCCACCCGATGTAAATGGAGTTCGGTTTCCTCGCTGTGGGAAGATGATTTCCTGTTCCAGATATCGGCGATTTTCTTCTCCAGCGCCTGTCGCACCTCAGCGGATGTATCCACTATCCCCTCGGTTTGTTTCATCTACCGCCTCTGTTTACCTGATCTCCTGTCTTTCCTGTGTTTTTATTTCCTGATCCCCTGTTGCTTTTTTCTCCCCCACGTAAATTGTGGCAATCCCCAGGGTTAGCTCCCGATAATGCAGATTTTCGAAACCGGCCTGGTGCATCAGTCGGAGAAAATCCTCTCCGTAAGGGAAGGTCTCCACGGTTCGGTTCAGATACTGGTAAGCGTAATTATCTCCGGAGATAAGGCCGCCAATTTTGGGGAGGATATTGCGGAAATAGAACAGATACAGATGTCGGAACCAGGTGGGGTGGGGCAGGGAAAATTCCAGAATGATGGCACGTCCTCCAATTCGCAGCACGCGGTGCATCTCTCGCAGTGCCTGCAGCACATCCGGGACGTTGCGAATGCCGAAAGCGATGGTGACCACATCGAACCATTCGGCGCGGAAGGGTAACCACACACCGTCTGCGGGGAGCAGCATCATTTCCTTTTCCCAGCCCCGCTGCCGGATTTTTTCCCGTCCGATTTGCAGCATATTCCGGGCGGGATCGACCCCCATACAGCAGCGTACCCGGGGGCACTTCTTTTTGAGGGTGAGCAGCACATCGGCTGTACCGGTGGCAATGTCCAGCACTGCCAGATCGTCGTAGGGAGGCAGTTCCTCGGCCATCTTTTTTCGCCAGTGCACATCCTGCCGCAGCGAAAGAACCCGGTTGAGCAGGTCGTAGCGCCGGGCAATACGGTTGAACATGCGCGGTGATTCCTGCCGGGATGGGCCCTGGATGGCGACCTGTTTTCCCCCGTGCTCCCCGGAACTGGTGTGTTTCTCTTCAATATTCATGGAAATCGCTGTGACCCGTCCTGTATCTGTTCTGGTAAACTCACAATTTCAGTAGTTTAATTTAGAAATTTCCGGCGAATTGTTCAAATCTTTTTCGTTTTTGAATGAGTGAAGGAAGTCCCAATGCTACACTCAATTTTTTCTTTAAATGTTTTGATAATATGACACAAGATATTTTGAAAAATTTTCGTCGATTGAGACGTTAGCAAATAGAAATAGGGGGTGTAAAAAAACGTAATTTATGAGATTTCTGGAGCTATGGGAACCATAATATCATGGATTCGTTCTAAAATTCTGCATATATTTGTAAGTGCAGAAAAATAGAACGGAAGTTATCATGGAAAATGTTATAGAAATTTTTCAAAAACAGTATGGTTATGCTCATTTAAATAATTTGTCAATTTAAATAAAAAGAGTTCTTCCGTTATTCCCCAACCTCCCGAACGAACACGCGATTAAAATCAATTTCAAATGGTAAACTAAGACCGGTTTCGACGATGGCCTGTTTTAATTCGCTCTGAAGGGCCTCGCGGGTAATGGGGCCTCCAATGGCAATGATGCTGCGTTCGGGATGAAAGTAGGTTCGTATTGCAGCATTTACATCTTCTACCGTAATAGGATCCAGTCGTTCCGGGAAGCGATCCCAATGATTCAGCGGGAAACCGGATTTTACCTGATCTACGAAAATGCGCAGCACATCCAGGGGAGTCTCGATGGAAAATGGCATGGTACCGCGAAAATACCCTTTGGCTTCGTTGACCTCACTACAGGTCACACCCTCCTGTTTCAGGCGCTGGATTTCGTTTAAAGTAAGCAAAAGCACTTTGGCGGCGTTTTCGGGAGAGGTTTTGCTCTTTATCATCCACCATCCCCCATGATTGCGAGTAAATAGCTTGCTGGTGATGCCATAAACCAGCCCGTATTCACCCCGGATGGTACGTCCCAGTCGGGAGGTAAGAGAGTTCCCTCCCAGAATGTAATTGGCTACCATCAGTTTTTCCAGATCGGGGGAGTGTTTATCCGGCGCCTCGTGTGCTATCAGAAGCGTGACCTGGCGGTCGTCCGGAGCGGGAAAGAGCACCAGTCGAAAAGAATCCACCGGCATTTGTTGAGGAAAAGGAGAAAGCCCCTGCGATTCCGGACAGCGCCAGGAACCAAAATAGCGGTTTAGAAGCTGCTGTAACTGGTGTTTATCGATGTCCCCTGTAATAATCAGGGTAGTGTGCTGGGGACGACAGTATCGGCGGTAAAAGCGCTGGATGTCTTCCAGAGTAATTGTCCGGATTTTTGGGGGAGTGGGTAAATAGCTATAAGGATGTCCCCGAAAGATGGTGGCCATGAGGTACTGACTGATGCGCCAGCCGGTAGTGTGTTTAATGGATTCCAGGCGGGCAATTTTTTCCTCCTGCAAAGAAGTAAAAAGCGATTCCGGAAAAAGCGGATGTAGCAGCAGGTTGCTGCCAATTTCGGTTAGGAGGGGAAAATGTTCCCGAATGGTACCCCAGCTAAACATGATATTTTCTTCGCTGCTATTGAATTGAACCTTGCTGGCCAGAGAAGAAAGTGTATCCTGCAGAATGTCCGGGGGAAATTTCTGGCTTCCCTTTTCCAAAAGGTTGCAGGTAAGTGAACCGGTTCCTTTGGTGAAACCGTCTGCATGGGTGTTGCCGGTTTGAATGACGCCCCGTAATTCCACAATAGGAACTGTGTGATCCGGGTAAAAAATTACCGGTATTCCGTTAGCCAGGGTAAAGGTTTGTACATGTTCGGTAAGAGCCGGTAACAACACAAAACGGGAAGAGTCGTAGGACACGGGCTTATCCGGAAGGGGTAGGGAAATGTCCGGAGTCATATCCCCGGCGGGCGCCATATGCACATAAGCAGTGTCCCGGGCAGGGAGGGAATCCCTGCCGGGTATCAGCAATCCCTGCACCATGGCTGTTTCTTGCAGGTACGTTTTCAGTGCCTTTTGAATATCCTGAAGAGTGAGGTTCAGGATTTTTTCTCGCACCAGCCGATCGTACTGGTAGTCACCGGTTCTGATCATATTGGTTCCCAGACGGGTGGCAACATCAAAAATGCGCAAATTTCGATAAGCCCGGTTTACCAGAAAGCGGTTCTTTACTGCGCGAAGTTCCCGGGGGGAAATTTGTCCCTCCTGCAACAGACGCACCGCTCGGAAGAAGATAGAGCGTACTGTGTCCGGCGAAATACCTTTTTTCAGGGTCGCCTGAAAAACAATGGGCGCCGGATCGATCTGAGAAGAAAGGGAAAGATGAAACTTCTGGCACACCTGGTTTTTAATGAGATGTTGATAGAGTGGAGATTTAACGGTATTTCCCAGAAGGTAAAGTCCGATGCGCAGTGCAGGATAATCTGGCGAGCGGTAAGAGACACCGGGGAAGTACATCAGTAATTTGGTGTGGGTAATCCGGGAGGAGTACTGCACGATTGGCCGGGTGGAAGCGGGAAATTGGAAAGTATCCGGCGGTTCCGGAACCGGTTCTCCTGCGGGAATGGAACCAAAGTATTGCTTGATTTTTTGCAGCATTTGCTGGTAATTAAAATCTCCCGCCAGAACAATCACAGCATTGTTGGGACGGTAATATTTCCGATAGAAACTGCGGGCATCCTCGGCAGTGAGGTTTTCCAGATCGCGCGGCCAGCCGGTGATGGGCCAGCTATAAGGATGTTTTCCGTACAACCGGGCATATATCTGTTCTTCCAGTAGGCGCTGGGGATTGCTTTCCACCCGAATTTTCCGTTCTTCTTTTACCACTTCCAGCTCGTGGCGGAAAATCTCCGGATCGAATTGACAATTTTGCATGCGATCGGATTCAATCTCGAACGCCGTTTCGATGGTGTTGCGGGGCATTTTTTCGTAATAAAGAGTAAAATCCCGCGTGGTGTACGCATTGAAGACACTGTAATTCCGACGTAATAATGTAGCAATTTCACCCGAGTTAAACCGCTTCGTTCCCCGAAACATCATGTGCTCGGTAACATGAGAAAGCCCCGTTTTACCCGGCGTTTCGTTACGCGAGCCCA
>JALXCH010000166.1 GCA_026991005.1 Calditrichia bacterium
CATTGAGCAGATGGCTAACACGCTGTCTGCGGCAGGCAAGCGCATTCTCATTGCAGCGCTGGGGCATCAGGTTCTGCCGATTATTGGCGAAATTGTAGTGGCGGAGAAAGCGGACGCTCTTTTGAACCAGATCGCCTCACAATTTGAGCAGCATCCCATTTTATTTCTGGGTAAAGAATATCAGGATCACATGGTGCATGGTTTTTCTCTGGAGGAAATCACCAAACTTATTCAGGAAGCGGAATACGATTATTTCTTTAACATCGTTGGGCCTGTCGATCTGGTCAGCATTTTTTCGGTAAAAACCATTCAGGAGCTGGAAAATCTCACCCATCTTCAGCGGCTTTTTTACTGCTTTCCAGCATTGTTAATTAACGGAGAGCTGGGTCCTGGCATTGCTGAAGATGTGGCAGAGTTCCGTAAAAATTTCCAGCTTGGGGAGGAGCGTAAAGTTCTGGATCACACCACAATTGTATCGTATTTAACCGATCCCGAGGTGGGGCTGGGGGCTTTGCTGGCCGGTCATCTGCCAGTTACCCTGATTTTCACCGGTGTGGAGAGTGTGCTTACCGAAAACAACGTCATCGTGCTGGCACGCAGCCTTCTTCGTCGGGATATTCAATCCATTTACATGGCCAATCTAAAAGAGAATCTGGTTAAACCGGCAACTTTCGAGGAATGATGAATCCATTGACGATTATTTACGGAGGAGGGGAATTTGCTTCCTGCATTGCCAGCTATCTGTTTCAGGCGGGTTTACCGGTCGCCATGGTGGTGAATCCCAAGCAGGTATATTTGCGGCACCCGGTGTGCCTGGGGCAGGCGCTTACCCTGGGACACAAACGGGTTGGTGAGGTAGAAGCACGGGCGGTTTCCCCGGAAACTCTGGAAATGCGAAATGCCGCAAGCTGGGAGGAGAAGTGGAAACAGGCAGTGTGGTTTCTCATTCACGACCGCGCCATTCCGCTCTGGTCGCTGGATGATTTCCCCCAATTTACAGAGGTGCTCTCTCCCGGTTTTCTGGTGGCGAGCGAAGTGGTGCCTTCCATGGAAGATTGGGTAAAGGAAGTACCCGTTTCCATTGGATTACATCCTCCGGTAAGCGAGGATTCCGGATTTTCGTTTCTGGTGGAAACAGGGTGGAATTATCATCTGGGAAGGGCTTTCCGGGAAACTCCACTTCCTGCAACGGTGCAGGATTTCCATTTTTTCAAGAAACCGTTTGTGAATGTCCCCTCACCCATTGCCGGAACGTTTCTGGCAATCAAAAAAATCGGAGAGTCCATCCGGGTAAACGAACCCATTGGCACGGTGGAAGGAATTGAAATTCGCTCGCCGTACGAAGGGCAGATCTGGGGACTGTTCCCCAGTGGGCGGATTGTTTCGGCCAAAGCCGTCCTGGCGCTTATTTTTCAGGGGAAAGGAAAGGAAGAATATTCCCATTTCGGTTTCGACCATCGAGCGGTGGCCGGAACAGTGTTAAGAATTATCCTGCAGCAAAGTGGATTACACAAAAGTGGGACAGAGAGAAACAGTTAGGAGCGTCCTTTATGGAAAAAGCGTTACAGATGCTGGAACAGTGGATGAATGTGCTTTCCGGTTGGGTGTGGGGTCCCCCGCTGATGATTTTACTGGTGGGAACGGGGCTTTACCTTACCCTGGCGCTTAAAGGGTTGCAATTCCGGAAATTGATGTACGCCCTCTGGCTGGCGCTGATTAAACGCAAAGAGGAAGGTGATGAGCCCGGCGACATTACCCACTTTCAGGCACTGATGACCGCCCTTTCGGCCACGGTGGGCACGGGGAATATTGCCGGGGTGGCCACTGCCATTGCCGCCGGGGGTCCCGGAGCGCTGTTCTGGATGTGGATTACCGGACTGGTGGGAATGGCTACCAAATATGCCGAAGCGGTTCTGGCTGTGAAATACCGGGTTCAGGATGAATACGGGACCATGAGCGGTGGGCCCATGTACTACATCTCCCGGGGTCTGGGCTGGAAATGGCTGGGAACCCTGTTCGCCATTTTTGCAGCAGTGGCGGCTTTTGGGATTGGAAATATGGTGCAATCCAATTCCGTGGCAGATGCCGTACAGGCAACCTTTCACATTCCCCTTTCCGT
>JALXCH010000167.1 GCA_026991005.1 Calditrichia bacterium
TTCCCCGACCGGGTGGCGGGAATTACCCTCTCGCTGGGGTGGCAGAAGGAACACCTCGGCTACGTGGCAGCCATCAGCATTGTGTACGATTCGGTGAGAGCGCTGGCTCAACACCGTAAACTAAAAGATGTGAGCCGGGTGTTCATTTTTTCCGGAAATCGCATTTTGCTGGATTTGGGACAGGTGCTCACCCATCCTGTGGAAGAGGGGGAAGCGCAGATTCTGGAAAAGCGCCAGGTTACTGCCGATACGGTAATCAGCGCGGCTTTACGTGTCTGGAAAAAATCGGGCTACGAGGAAGAACCTTTTCCCTTTCGTCTGGATGGCACAACCTGGTGGGTGTATTTGCGCCGTTTCGATCCCCGGGGAACAACCGGCCTGGCCTGGGTGATTCCCCAGGAGGCACTGCTGCAGGGATACTCTACCAGACCTTATTCTTTTATCCTGGTGATTCTTTCTCTGTTGTGGATGGGATTGCTGGTATTTACCGTACGCTTTGTGGGGCGAGAGCGAAAGCGTATCCGGGCACGGGATGTAACCCAAATGAGTGAAACCGAGTTGTTGCAGCTTATTGAAGCGGGCGAGAGTGACCGAGTGGAGTTTAAATCCACCCTGCGCTGGAATTTGAAGTCGGATAAACCCGGCAAAGAGATTGAATTAGCCTGCCTGAAAACCATTGCCGCTTTCCTGAATTCCGATGGCGGGATTCTATTTGTGGGGGTGGATGACGAGGGAAATCCCCTGGGTATTGAATTAGACCGTTTCCCGAATCACGACCGGTATTTGCGCCATTTCGGCAGTATCTTTAATCAGCATATCGGGCTGGATTTTGCGGAGTATGTCCGCTTTGCCATTCGCCAGGTGAAGGGGAAAGATATTTTCGTTGTGCAATGTTTGCCTTCCCCGCGACCGGTTTTTCTGAAACACAAAGAGCAGGAGATGTTTTTCATTCGCAGTGGGCCTGCCAGCCGACAACTTAGCATGAGCCAGCTACTTCAGTATGTGAAAGAGCGAAAAATGCAAATCTAATATCCTGACACCCTGCGGAAGAATACAGGTCTGGTTCTTCCGGGCAAAATTGAAAATTCCCGGGATTAAGAAATTTTTAAAGCAAAACTGACGAACGGTGCGGGGAATGGATGCCCATACAATAATCTGTTTTTAAACAGGCATTTGCAACTTTAAGGGCAGCAAATTTAAGGGGTTTTTGAATAGGCTTTGTTCAATAAAATTCAGGATTAAACAAGTAGTGAATCGATTCTTTAAGATAGGATGGATTTTCGTTTTCACGGTTGTTGTCATAATGATCGTTATGGGGCCGGGATGCATGCCAATGACCCATTTTATTGTGGAGCGGGTGGCAGATAGTTATCCCGATGCTCTCTTTTACGTCCCTACCGAGCAGCCTCTGGTAGCGCTCACTATCGATGATGCGCCCGATGCGCGCACCACTCCGCAAATTCTGGATGTATTGAAGCAATACCACGCCCATGCCACGTTTTTTATCATCACCGAGTATCTGAAAGGGAACGAAGCGATTGTTCGCCGCATGTTGCAGGAGGGGCACGAAATTGGAAATCACATGACGCGGGATGAACCCACCCGGGATTTACCTTTTGAGGAGTTTGTGCGCGAATTCAATCGGGCCGACAGTATTCTCCGGCAGTTTGCACCGGTACACTGGCTGCGCCCCGGTTCGGCTTTTTACACCCGAAAAATGGTCAACTATCTGAAAGAAGACCCCCGGGGATACCGGCTGGTGCTGGGTTCGGTCTATCCGGTGGATGCCCAGATTCCCTTTACCTCCTGGGCAACCCATTACATCGATTGGAGTACCCGCGCTGGAGACATTATTGTGCTGCACGACCACGGAAAGCGCGGTGAACGAACCATCGAAACGCTGGGGGAAATCCTTCCTCATCTGGAAAAGAAGGGGTTAACGGTGGTTACCCTTTCTACATTGTATCAGGCAAAATCGGATAAAAATTTGGAGGAACCAAAATAATGAAATTATTTCGGAACACGGGATGGCTATTCATATTACTGGGACTCATGTTCCTGATGAGCTGTTCGTCCAACGAAAATGTGGTGATTAAAACCCGCGAACAGCCG
>JALXCH010000168.1 GCA_026991005.1 Calditrichia bacterium
GACAGTTGTTGGAGCAGTACCGCGTGCCCACGCAGCGGTTGTACACCTGGGCGTTCAGTCCCTCGGGATTATGGTGGGTTGCATTCACCGGGCACACCGGTTCGCAGGGAGCATTGTCGCACTGCTGACACATCATGGGGAGAAACTCCATCTTCTCTTCCCCCACGTAATAGGGCTCGATGCGAATCCAGGACATCTCGCGCCCCTTTAAATGCTCCTCAACTCCCACCAGCGGGATGTTATTTTCCACATAGCAGGCCGCCGAGCAAGCATTGCAACCGATACAACTTTCCAGATCGATGGCCATGCCCCACCGATAATCTTTGTGCTGATGAGGTGGATAATTGTGCAGTTCTTCATGCTCGTGCTCATGGTCATGTTCGTGTTCCTCCTCCTCGGGCAGAATGCCGCGCCCCTCGTAATTGCTCATGGAACCGGCCAGGATGGGTAAAGGCTGGTGGTTACCCGTTTTGTGCACCCGCACTCTCGGGAATACGGCAATCGTGCCTCCAAAGCGTTTTTCTACCTGCAGGGGAAGCGTTTCCAGCAAATCCCGCTGCACTGCCAGCACCCCATCCGGCATCCGTTTTTGAATGAACACCGGCAAACGGAGGGAGAAATCGTGGTGAGCAATTTCTATTTCGTCGCCATTCTTCAGATTGTGTTCCCGGGCAAGGGCTTCGGAAATCATCACCCAGCGCCCGTAAGAGATGGTGGAAAGAGGATCGGGAATTTCCTGCATCAGCGGCAGCTGGCGGCTGCGCCCATCGTAGGAGCGAATGGAGGGGATAACAACCAGCACCGGTGCGGTGTGCGGCGTGGGCATCCGGAAATTCCGCCAGAACTGCTCTACCTGCTGGCGCCGCAACTCCACCGACACCGCAGGTACCGGTATTTCCACAAATCCTTTTTCGCGAAATTGTTTGATTTGAATGGGAGTCAGTTTGCGCTCCCAGCTCTGTTTCAGATAATCCAGGTACTCCCCTGCCACTTCCTTTCCCTCGTACGCCGCCATCAACTGCAGCAACACGTCGCCTTCGCTGTGGGAATCGTACTGTTTTTCCATGGCCGGTTGAATCAGGTTCAGCACACCGCGACGGGGTTCGGCATCGCCCCAGGATTCCAGCGGATGCGACAGAGGCAGCACCACCTGGCACTGGCGGATGGTTTCGTTCATCACATCGGAAAGGCCCACCACCAGACCCGCTTTTTTCAGTGCCTGCTCGAAAGCCATTCCGGCGGGTAACGTTTCCACGGGATTGGTTCGTGCCAGGAAGAGCACTCCCACCGCCTCCTGCTGCAGACGCTCCACCAGAGCCTGGACATCCTTCAGGCTCCCCGGATGCCGGACCGCATCGGCGTGGGTAAAATCTACGGTGGATTCGGTTTGTCCCGTTACCCACTGGATAAGCGCTGCCAGCACCGCCACTTCTACTCCCTGCTCGTGGGCACTGCTCATGCCACCGGCAATCATCAAGGGGCGGCGTGCCCGCACCATTTTTTCCACCAACTTATCTAATTTAGCTGCGGAGAGCCCCGTTGCCTGGAGCACTTCCTGGCGACTTATGGTGGGGATGCTTTCAAGAAGCGCTTCGGGAAGTTGCTTGACTGCCCGCCCTCGTTGCAGCAGTTCTCGCAGTAAATAGCTCAACAGGGGAATTTCCCCCGCGGGCGGAATGGTTAACCGTTCGTCTGCCTGCACCCCGGTAAGGGAAACGTGAGGTTCCGCATGGTACCAGGTGAAGGATTTCTTCCGGGCACGGGCGAACTGTACCGCCTGGTTAATGGGGCTGCCAAATGTTTCGAAAATGTCTGCCCCCAGGGTGAACAAGAAATCGGCCGCTTCGATGCGGTAGTGTGGTACCTCTTCCCGACCGAACACCAGGGCGTTTGCTTTTCGGATTGCCGTGGGCGCCAGAGGCTCGTACTCCGGTGCTCGTTTTACCCCGGTGGTCTGGCAAAAACGGTCGATCAGTTCCGTGAGCGTACCGGTGGTACTTCCGGAAAGGTACACATTCTCCCGTCCCGCCTGCTGGAACTGATGCAGCGCTTCCACAATTTTACCGTAGGCTTCGGACCAGCTTGCCACCCGGAAGCGGCCTTCCCCGTCCCGAATCATGGGGCGTTTAATGCGCTGGGGGTGGTACAGCCGCATCAGGGAAGCCTGTCCGCGCATGCACAGGGCACCATCGTTCACCGGATGCCCGGCAATCCCTTCCAGCTTGGTGGGGAACAACCCCCGCACCCCCCGGTACATTTTATCGTGCACCTGGACCTCAATACCGCAACTGGCGGGGCACTCCGTGCAACTGCTGGGCACCAGAAGGGGTTTCCCCGGATACACTTCTTCTTCGGGCGGTATGAGGTAGGGAATGATTTTTTCCGTTCCTCGATCAATTCCGCAGGAGGAGATGGCAGCCACTCCCGAAATAATTCCTGCGGATTTCAAAAAATCACGTCTATCCATTCACATTCCTCCGGATTTTGCTATCGATGACAGGTCAAACAATCATCAGGGGCGTTGTTTGCCCGATGGCAGGAGAGGCACCAGCCCATCTGCAATTCTCGTTGCCGCTTCATCACCGGCATCACTTCCACATTGCCATGGCAGGTGCGGCACTCCACCCCCGCTTTAATATGCCGTTTGTGGGAAAAATACACGTGGTTGCGCACCGGAATAACGTACACTCGCAACCAGGGAACCGGCTCCTTCTTCTTCCAGTATTCGGTAAGCTTCTGAATTTCCGGTCGATCGGTCGCCACCTTCTCGTGGCAGCTCATGCACTTCTGCAACGGCGGAATGCCGGCAAAAGTGGATTTTTCCACCGTGGTGTGGCAATCCGTACATTGTAATCCCACTTTCGACACGTGAATCTGATGACTGAAATTGATGGGTTGCACCGGGGTCTGGCGATATATTTTCCAGACGTACCCCCGCCCCAGTGCCAGTACAATTAAGAATCCAAAAAATCCCACGATTAGCAATTTAACAATACGCATACACACACTCTCCCTTATTCATTCTCGTTTTTGGAACCAGCGTGTTGCTGTTGGTAGGTTTGAATTAAAAATTCGGCGACAGAACGAATTTCGCTCTCCTTCAGCCCCAATTGAGGCATGGGAGGTAAATTGGGATTGATTTTTTGCGGTTTACGAATGAACTGAATCAGCTTCTCTTTTTGCTCCAGATATTTGGGCAGCACGGAGTTGTAGGCAGGTCCCACCAGTTGTTTGTCGAAACGATGGCAGGTGGAACACTGGTTGTCAAACACCTGCTTTCCCAGTTCCAGATCGACCTTGATCGAACTGGCTCGCATGGCTTCCCGCTCTGCTTCCAGGCGGTGCAAAATCTCCTCTGCCCGGGTGGTGAGCAAAGCAGTGTGATTTTCGATGGCATTCTCCCGGGCATAATGGTCGGTGACCACTACCAGCACAAACGCCACGCCGTACAGCACAAACAGAACAATTCCGTGGCGAGAAGCAGGCTGCTGAAGCATATCCCACAACTTCAGGCAAATGAGCGCCAGCACCCCAATCACCAGCGCTGCCAGCACAAACACCGCCTGGGACATGGAAATTCCCGGCAGGGTAACCAGATTCCACAACAGGAACACAGGCTGAATCAGCGTAAACAAAAACGCCAGAGTGAGGGAAAATCCCCGCACCAGTTTCCGGTAGGATTCATCCATATCCTTTCGCCCACCCTGCCAGTGAAAAAAGAAGAAGTAAATGGCAGCGGCAGAGAAAGCCAGCGCCGCCGTAAAGAACTGCACAAAGCGAGCAATCACGTTCCAGGAGAAAAACAACTGGGAGGGATGTTTGACCAGAAACCAGCGACCGGGATCCAGTTCCAGGGTGGTACAACCGGCAAACAGCAGGTAGGCAATGGTGAGAAGTCCCAGGCCACCGGCTCCCAGCAACAGGTGCAGCAGGGGATTCACCTCCCGCCAGCGAAAAGCCGCTTTGTAAGCATACACCAGCGAGAGCCCCACCACAGCGAAGATGGTCATGTAACTCAAAAAGGGCACAATGGGAATGGGAGCATCGTAAAAAATCTGCCCTTCGATTAAAATCATAACCAGCAGCGGCAGAACTCCCAGAATCAGCCCAGCCCAGCGCCCCCAGAGCAACTCCTCTGTGATGTTACGGGCAAATAAGCGGTAGCGTCCATCAGACTCTCCTCCCATCAACAAAAAAATCAGAGAGTACAGAGTACCGCCTATCACCAGACTGATGTATGGCACATGAACAAAATAGACAATCATTAACAGAATTTTAATCAAATGCAGATGATGCGCATTGGGTAGTAAAAAGAGTTCATGAAAAAAATCCATGGATGCATCTCCTTTTTTTACATCGGCATTGGCTCAATCCGGGTCAATTCTCGAACCGAACAACAACTTCCTCCACCCACGGAAACTCCAATTTCAGCGAGCATCCCGGAACCAATGTTCAGAAGGAAGAGATTGCGGGATGTTTCCCCCGGCACACAGGAGGCCCATATTTTTTCCGGGACATCCCGCAAGCTCCCCGGGGTAATGGTCACTTTTGTTCCGGTGCCCGGGATTCCGGGCCTGTATTCTGTACACATTTTTTTCTTTATTTTTTTTGACTTCCTCACTATCGAAGCCGGACATTCCCCGGCTTTCCCCCTCCATCATCCCACATGCCACAAACTGTTCAGGCTAATCAGAATCATCACCAGCAAAATGACACTGTTGATGCCAATGAACGCCATGCGAAAAGCACTCCGGGAGGCATTGGGGCGCAGCAGCGGCAGGGAGAGAAGCACCAACCCCAGAGCCACCACCGCAAGGGCCGCCATGAGTACCGGATAGCGCACCACGCCAAAAAGCGGCAGCAACAGTACCACCACCGCCGTGGCCACAATCCACATGAATGTTACCCGGGAGAGCCCGGCACGGGTGAGCACCTGGGAGAGGGTGGGATAGCCCGCTTCCCGGTAGTCCCCGCCAAAATTGAGCAAGAGAAGCCAGAAATGGGGGATTTGCCAGAAGAAGAAAAGCACCACCAGCGCCACGGCAATACGATCGCCCGGGGCACCGCCTGCCGAAACCCAGCCCACCAGCGGAGGAATCGCACCGATGACCGCTCCGGGCACTGCAGCCAGTGGGGAGACCCGTTTCAGCGGGGTGTAAATGCCATTGTACCACACCGCGGCTAAAATGCCCAGAGCCATGGGGAGCCATCCTGCGCCTATTCCCAGAATCAGCGCCCCGGCCAGCAGTAAACCCAGCGCAATGCGCAGGGCTTCCACCGGGCGCAGCCGTCCCGAGGGAATGGGACGCTGGCGGGTACGTGCCATGCGGGCATCCAGTTGCCACTCCTGATACTGATTCAATGCCGCTGAACCCAGCGCCATCAGGAAAATCCCCAGCAAGGGAATCAGCATCTCCAGGGACAACTGCCCCCGGTAGGCAATGTAGCCTGTGGCGGTGGAAAGGGTCACCAGCCGGGCAATGCGAACCTTGCCCAACTCCAGCACCAATCCCAGCCGTTTCCGCCAGCTTCCGCTCATTGCAACCCCTTCAAATATTCAATCAAAATGCTTAACTCCTCTTCACTCATCTGCCCCTTTTGAGAAGGCATGAGGTTATTAAACCCCTTCACCAATTCAATTTCCGGTTCCAGTACGGAACGACGGAGATAATCCTCATCAGCCACCACATTTTTCTCCTGGCCATCCACCAGCACAATGCGGGACTTCCCGTACAACCCTTTTAAACTGGGACCGATGATGACGCTGCCGTCCGTACTGTGGCAGGCCACACAGCCACGGATGCGAAGGATTTGCTTTCCCTGCACTTCCACCGCTTTTTTCACTTCCGGACTTTCTTCGGCAGCGGTTCCCTTCTCCGGCAGGGCACGGGAGGCTTCGGCATACCAGACGGCAAACTGCTCCGCAGGCATCGCCTTCACTTTCGAAAGCATGTAAGCATGACGCAATCCGCAGTACTCGGCACAAAGGACATCATAATCTCCCGGCTCGCTGGCTTTAAACCACAAAGTGTTGGTCATCCCCGGTACTGCATCTTCTTTAATGCGAAAGGCGGGAATGAAAAAACTGTGGATGACATCCAGTGAATGGAGTTCCAGTTGCACCGGACGATTCACCGGAACGTACAACGTATCGGTCTTCAAACCGTTGTCGTACTCGAACATCCAGGACCACATGCGTGCCGTTACTTTGACATGCAGCGCATCTTCGGGAGCGTTACGAATGTACTCAAATCCCTTCCAGCCAAAATAAAACATGAACAAAACCAGGATGGTGGGAATAACCGTCCAGATCACTTCCAGGGTGGCATTCCCATGAATATCTTTCGGGGTGCGGTGTCGCTTTTTGTTATATTTCACGATAAAAAAGATGAGCAAAAACGTAATCAAAACCAGAAAGAACAAACCGACACCGGCGATAAAAAGAAATACCGCATCCACGGTTCCTGCTGATGTAGAAGCTCCTGACATCATATCTCACCTCATCGAAAAGAAATATCGGTAAAGGTTAAACCCACAATTATTACGATGGTGGCAATTACCACCAGCACCATATTGCGAAACAGAGCCGATTCGTAACGGATGTGCATGAAATAATTCAGTACCAGCGACGATTTGAGTCCGGCAATAAAAAGGGCCATCACAATAGCCATACCTTTCAGGTTAAGCCCGGAGACCGCTACGGTTAAACCGGTTAAAACCAGCAGCGCCAACCAGACCAGAACATAAACACCCGGACTCACCAATTCGTGTTGTTTCGATTGTTTTTCCATACGTCCCCCACTGTTTAAATGGCAATGAGATAAAATAAAGGAAAAAGAAAAATCCAGATAATATCCACCAGATGCCAGTACAGCCCGGCGTTTTCGAATTTCACCACGTTGGATTTCCAGTTCTCCTCGTTCCACACTCCCTGCACCACAACTTTGACCTCTGGAGCCTGCTCATCGATTAGCGGGCTGGACCAGAGAGCATTGCCTTCGGAATCCGTGAGTTTGAGCGCTTTGCCGCGCAGGCGAGGTAGCACCGAGAAAGGAACGGGCACTTCCACCTGACGATTGCGCTTAAGGAAGCGCCACAAAAAGAGCATAATCACCATTCCGATGAACACGTGCAGTGCGTGCAGGCCGGTCATGGTGTAGTACAATCCGTAGAACAGAATTTCGCCATGGGGACGGTTGAGCAATTCCGGTGAACCCGGGTAGAGCCCATGGGCAATTTTTCCGCTCCACTCGAAATATTTATTCACCAGGAAGAGCGCACCCAGCAG
>JALXCH010000169.1 GCA_026991005.1 Calditrichia bacterium
ACGTTTTCTTCGGTGAACACATCGCAAAATACTGCCAGTTTTTCTTCCGCCACCGCGGGAATCATTTCCTTAATTAAAATATCGATATACTTTTCCCGATTGTCCCGATACTCATCCGGTACTTCGTGGGCGCCCAGGAAAGTGGGGACGATGGTGATGGGCAGCAATTCGGCCACTTTCTTCAGCACGCGCAGGCTTTTCAGTTCATCCTCCGTAGAAAGTCCATAACCGCTTTTGGCCTCGATGGTGGTAGTACCGTATTTGAGGAACTCGCGGATGCGGTAGTAGGTCAATTCCACCAGTTCATCAAAAGAAGCCTTTCGGAAGGCACGCACGCTGTTGCGAATTCCACCACCTGCCGAAGCAATCTCTTCGTAACTTTTGCCCTGAATCCGCATTTCGAATTCCTCTTCCCGCGTTTTGTAAAACACGGGATGAGTGTGGGGATCCACGTATCCGGGTAGCGCCCAGCAGTTGTGACAATCCAGTTTTTCCGCATCGGGATACTTCCGGTACAGGCGCTCGGCAGAATCAATCTCTTTTATTTTTCCCCCGGAAATGGCAATGGCCGCTTCCTCGCGAACTTCCAGCTCACCAAAAGGCAAATCGGCGCGCGGAGTAATGGTTCCCCGTAAATTTTGCAAAATGAGCACACTCATTTCTTTTCCTCTAATATTTCCTGAAAAGCCCGGTGAAGCTTCTGGTAGGTTTTATCCAGAGCCTCGGAAACCACCTTGGTATCGCTAATTATGGGCATGAAATTGGTGTCGCCGTTCCAGCGGGGCACAATGTGGTAGTGAAGATGACTATCCACTCCGGCACCCGCCACCTTCCCCAGGTTCATTCCAATATTGAAACCGTGGGGAGTCATCACCCGGTTCAGCGCTTCCACCGAAAGCTGGATTAAATAGTTTAAATCCTGCCCCTCTTCCGGGGTAAGATCAAGGATGTTGCCGCTATGGCGGTAGGGTACAACCATTAAGTGCCCGTTGTTGTAAGGGAAGCGATTCATAATAATGAAACCGTGAGTGCTGCGCAGCAGGATTAAATTTTTTTCGTCTTCATCCTTTTCGATGCGAGTGCAAAAGATGCATGGTTCCGGTTTCTCGTCCTTGGCACGCAAAATATATTCCATTCGCCAGGGAGCCCACAACGTATCCATAGGGTTGTCTCCATGTTTTTGAGAGATTTTGGGAATCGTTCTACCAAAGAAAAGCCCCGTGGAAAATCCCCGGGGCTTGTAACAGAGGTTTTCCGTAAAAATTAATTTTCTTCTTTTTCCTTTTTCGCCTGTTCAATGATTTTTTGCGCCAGGTCGTGGGGTACTTCTTCGTAATGGGAGAATTTCGCCCGGAAGATACCCCGACCCTGCGTCATGGAGCGCAGTGCAGTGGAGTATTTATTCAGCTCGGCCAGAGGCACTTTCGCTTTAATCACCTGGAAGCGCCCTTCGGCTTCCATACCGGAGATTTTCCCCCGGCGGCTGGAAATATCTCCCATCACATCGCCCATAAATTCTTCTGGCACCTTCACTTCGAGGTCGTAAATCGGCTCCAGCAAGGTGGGCTTGGCTTGCATAAAGGCCTCTTTGAACGCCGCTTTTCCGGCAATCTGGAAGGCGATGTCGCTGGAATCCACCGGGTGCATCTTTCCATCGTAGAAATCCACAAACACATCCACTACCCGATAACCGGCCAGAATTCCTTCCTCGCAGGCGGCCATTACGCCCTTTTCCACCGAAGGTACGTACACCCGATCCACATTCTGGCCCACCAGAGAGTTGGTGAATTCCACTCCCTCGCCCCGCGGTTTGGGAGCAATGCGCATCCACACTTCGGCAAATTGCCCGGCGCCACCGGTTTGCTTTTTATGGCGGTATTTGGCCTCCGCTTTGGCTTTAATGGTTTCGCGATAAGGAATCTTGGGATCTTTGATATTCACATCCACGCCAAAGCGTTGTTTGAGCCGTTTCACCACAATATCCAGATGCAGTTCTCCCTGCCCGGAGATGATGGTCTGCTTCAGTTCCGGATCGTAACGTACCACAAAGGTGGGATCTTCTTCGTGCAGGGTGGAGAGTCCCTGAGAAATCTTCCCTTCGTCGCCTTT
>JALXCH010000170.1 GCA_026991005.1 Calditrichia bacterium
TTGATCACTCCATTAACGAAGTATTTCTGAAATTTACCTCGGACCAATTTTACAATCCCGGTGGAAACACAGCACTGGCACACGACATTGGTTTCTTCCACCGGTATCTTTATGAATATGCCGGAATAGAAGGAATTTATGAGATCGAGGCCTCCCATCTGGCGGAATTTTTCAGCGTGTGGCTGGTGCGCGAGTTTGTAATGTCCGATGAGAGGGAAATAAACCACATATTTCGGGCAACTGCCCGATTCATTACCTTTTTGTACCATCATTATCAGATAAACTTGAAGCGTGAGTTCTTACAGTTTTACGAGAAAATTAAAACGGATCTTCCCAGGGTTGTCCAGGCAAACAATCTATACATTTCCGATTTTGATATTTTTTCTGCCATTTTTAATGCAGAGAATGAGGCATTCAACCATATCGATGGTTTTTATGAAATCCTGGATACCATCGATCGCAAAAATCGCTTAATTAATGTTGAAGACATTTATCTGGGACATAAAATCAGTCATTTACGTTTCGATTCCATTGCATACACCAAGATTCAGCGTGGGGATATACTTCATGCCAATCTGGTGCAAAAGGAAGGCCATTGGGAAGTACTGGATGTGCAATATATTTATCCAAATCTGGCGAAACGGTTCTTATTTAATATTGTTTAAAAGTTCGCAAAATTTTTCTTGCATTTTTTAGGGAACCAGTTTAAATTATATGCGGCAATGGGGCTCTCTCCTCAGAGAAACCTCCCTCCCAAATTAAAAAAATTTAATTTGGCCCCATTGCCAACGAAAGGGCATCGGCAGATGCCCTTTTGCTTTATTAAAATCATCTTCCCGAAACTACACCAACTCAATTATATGGATGTTTTTTTCTTAACCGGAAAGACTCCCTTAAAGCCCCCTCCCCTTCTGGTAAGAGGAAAACAACAACAACTAATCAGTTTCATGGAAGGAATTATTTACCGAATGAGTAGCAACCTTTTTATTTTAGATACACAATTTTTCTCACATCGCGGAAATGACCTCCAATAACGATCTGGCAGAAGTAAACCCCAGAACCCAGACGGGAAAAATCCAGTGTGAGATTGTGAAACCCGGTGGATGTTACCGATTTCTTCATCGAATGCACAAAACGTCCGGTGACATCGAAAATGTTTATGGTTACCGGGGCTGGCTTCTCAATAGTAAAAAACACGTTGGTGCGCTGATTGAAGGGATTGGGAAAAATCTGCCAGCGGTATTCGGGTACCTGTACCTCACCCTGGGGTAGCCCGGCCGGATTCACTTCCACCTTCAATCCGCTTAACACCGGTTTACCTGTGTGCGGTTTGAAATACAGCTCCAGAATGCCATCCGTCACTTCCAAATCCGACAAAACCACTTCATAAGCGGTGTTGGCGCCAACAGCTGCGTAAATATCCACATTACTCTGTTGTAGCTCACTCTCTGCGTAAACATCAAAGACGCGTAATCCAGCAGAGCTGTATTCCGTTTCGGCAAACATCAGGGTCACCCGGTAGTGACCATCCGGAACGCGCACTTCGTAGAAGGTAATTCCCCGCACTTCGCTCTGGTAAAGTTCCGGTTCGCTGGTTCCGCTCACGATCAGGTTGGTATCCGTGATCACTGTTCCACCCACCCGGCCGTATCCCAGGGAATCGTACCAGAGCTGGTCGGCCTGATACCCGTTCCACATTTCCCCACCCACATTCACACTTAGGGGCAGTATGGGAGACGTTTGCACCACCGTGTGTTCCAATCCCATCACGTTTGGTGGCTGAGTCAGGTCGGCAATCCCGCTAACAATCAGATTGTAATGAGTGGTTAAATCCAGGCTATCCACACTTAATTCCACGGTACGCTGATCAGTTCGTAAAACCGCCTGATTGATGGTTACCCCCGGGATAATGTAATTGGCAGGATCCTGGGCCGTGGTGGGATCCACCGGTTCCGAGAAATAAACCCGGATTTCCCCCGGAAAAGAGCGTGCCCACACCACATAAGGTGGATCCACATCCTGATCCACAATGGGATTTCCGTTGTACCCGATGTTTTGCGGTGTAGTGAGGCACAGAATCATGTAACCGTCTTGAAATACCACAT
>JALXCH010000171.1 GCA_026991005.1 Calditrichia bacterium
TTTCCCGTACTTCCCAACCGCACTCCCGGAGGGCATCCCGAACTTCCGCAGCAGAGAAATAGCGTTCGGGAATCCCCGTATTGGTGCCGTGTTTCCAATCCACCAGCACCAATTTCCCCCGCCATCCTATCACCTGAAGAAGGTTCCGGAAAAAACGCCGGATCTCGGAGAAATGATGCAAGCTCATCACGGAAAAGACCAGATGGAAGCGGCCTTCTAACCGGTTTACTTCCTCGGCGGGAATGGGATGACAGTGGAGATGCTCGGTTTGCACGGGATAACTGTAAGGGTCAATTCCGGTAGCATCTACTTCGAAATGATTGACCCATTCCTGCAATAAAGCACAATCGCCGCTACCTGCTTCCAGGAGGCGGGTGGCGCCCCGGGAAATTTCGGTTTCCACCACCTGCCGCAGTAACCGATACCCGGCTTCCTCCATAGCGGATAAAGAAATCATCCCGTTATTCGCTCTCCACCTCTTTCCACTGAAGGGTTTTATCACGCAGGGAGCGGTTGAGCAGTTCCGCATGTTCTACCGTCACCGGAAACTCGGCAATTTTGTGAAGGTGGAAATCACCGGAATTTTCCACATCCACTTCATTGAGCAGCAAGTATCCATTGTCAAAATCCACCGTGTAAACCAGCAGATCGTTCTGGCGCAGATAGTTCCGGAGTGCTTCCTCTTTCAGCGCCTCCTGTAATCCCCCGGCAGCAAAGATGCGTACGTGCACAATGATGTCCCGGAATAACTGCGCCTGTTCCAGTGCTCGCAAGGTTTCCAGGAACAACTGTTTGGTTTGCTCGATGGGCGTTTCGCCACCAAACATCAGCACCACGGCATCGGGCTGGAAGGCAGTGACCTCTTCGGCAACCCGGGAAGCGTTTCCTTCCTCCACCACAAAATGTCCGGCCCGACCACCGGTACGGTCGGTAAAGGTTGCTTCGGCAGCGGCACTGATGGCACTGCAGATAGTATTTTTAGGTGCAATGATCGCCACCTTATTGTAGCTCCCCAGCACATCGGAACCAATCATTTTTCCGGTGAGTGCGCGTAAATACACCTCCTCGGCGAAGGTTGTTTTAGCCATGGAACATCCTCCTGTCATTTTTTTTACATTGTTAAGATGAGGGCGGTGGGTAAATGTTACATGAGATTTATTATCAACAAGCCGCTTAGTTTATCGGGACTTCACCACGGGCTACTCTTCCAACAGGATGCTGCCCGACACGGGTTCTGTCCAAATGGAACCCTTTGGGTTGAGCGCATGTACGAACATTTCGCACTCGGGCTGTTTGACCGTCTATTAATCAACCCATGCACAATAATAAAGATTCTTCGCTCCGCTGACGCTCCGCTCATAATGACAGTAAAGCGGTTTTGTTATTGTGAACCCCCGTCTTAGGCGAGAATCCACCCCACCTGGAGCGTTAGGATGCTATTGCGAAGCATCCTGTCGGATAGCCCATATTTTCGAAATATCCGAGCTTCCGCAGGATTCTCCAAAGGTTATTAATGACTTCTTTGAAGAGTTCTTGCGGACCTTTGGAAAAACTCGTTCCCGGAATTATTTCGTTTAAAGTCCCGGATTTCAGATTCTTAAAAATGTGCACCTCAAATAAATGTTTTTTAAAATCATGTTTATCCTGTTAATCCCGTCAGAAAAATATTTTAGTTCCCATAAAATCATCCCGTCCCTTCCGGGACGGTTTTTCCCCTCTTCTTCTTTCGCGGATAGAGAGAGGGTTCGGGGACGAGTTTACAGAATTGCCCAACCGCAGCTTACGCCATAAACGAAACGGTTTTCTTCATTTTTTTCTCTGTGACCTTGGTATCCGTAGAGGTTAACAAATTGACGATCCGGTTGATCCCCCAGCGCAAAGCAATGTTAACCGAGTAGGAACTGGTTAGTTGAAATTTGTCATCTGGAATTTCTTATTTGAGATTTGGAATTTGGAATTTGGAATTTGGAATTTGGGATTTGGGTTTTGGGTTTTTGTGAGTTTCGTGCTTTCATTGCACTCTTTGCGGTTTTACCCTAAATCCATTTCCCTAATTCACGCTAAAAAAATTTTAAAATTTTTTTAAAAATTTTAAGATTATTCTTGCATATGAAGATAAAATCCCCTACCTTATGGTGTCAATTAATGTAGCACTGTTGGAAGCGTTGGGTGCACATCCAGCGTGTAGTAGGTGGTACAAAAGTTTAATTTTTTTAGTGAGGTAGTAGCAGTGGAAAAAGGTGTTGTGAAGTGGTTCAACAGCTCCAAAGGATACGGTTTCATCAGCCGCGAAAATGGTGAAGACGTATTCGTCCATTACACCGCCATTGAATCCGAAGGATTCCGTTCTCTGGACGAAGGCGAAACGGTTGAATTTGAAGTAGCTGAAGGACCCAAAGGGCTGCAAGCTGTCCAGGTACGCAAAGTATCTGCCTGATAGCGTTCGACAACAACTGTGGAAAAACCCCGACAATCGCTCGGGGTTTTTTTATTCCTCAAATTCTGTCTATCTTCCGGGGAAACCCATATTTTGAAGGTAGGCGAAATCCATGTTGGAACTTCCGGGAAAACCGGATGGTTTACTTAACCCCTTTCACTTTCTGAGGTAAAAATTACTTCACTTCATTCCTGATACCACAACACAATACTTCCCCGGGGCAATCCCGTATGGCGGGCGACTACCCGACATTTCACTTTAAACAAGAAGAATACGGGACGCGGAGCATCGGAGAGGGTTTCGTAATTCCCCTGTCCTTTGGCAATCACCACATCGCTGGTGCGGAAGAGTTCCCGGAATTCCTCGGTGCACAAAGCAAGCGGCGTACCTGGTACGGGGGATCCGGAAGAGATGATGCGTGCCACCTTCTCCAATCCCGCTGCCCGGGCTTCATGGTGGGTCACATCATTAATAATGGGTACCTGGCGAACGGCAAACACGGTGGGCTTCCCCATGGTTTCAATCAGTACCCGGTCGAAGACCGCTTCCCCTGCATTATCGCCGATGTAAAGAATCTGGCGAGCACGCTGTACCTGTTCCCGAAACGCCTCATAATCCAGCCGGGCAAATTGTTGCTGCAACACCTCCTCCACATCCCTCTCCAGCTCGAATCCCCGATTTGCCCCATAATCGATGATATTCCCGGCAATGGCGATACGCACCGCCGTAAGCAGGGGATCGTCCGATTCCTGCACCCGCTTTTTCAAATAGGGGTACAGTTCCAGCGCTTTGCGGGTGGTTTCTTCCTTCACCGCCTTAAATAAATCGGGATTACCGGTAACCCGCGCCACATAGTTGTACATCATCATCCCGTTTTCGGGAGGCGATTTTTCCAGTTGCACCTGCCGCATCATCGGGAAGAAGTCATCCATCTTCTCTTTAATCCACTGCTCATCCTCGGTGTGCATCTGCAGTGTTTTAATGGCCTGCTCTACAATACAGGTTAAACATCCCAGATAAGTGCGCATGATTCACCCACCAGTTATTTCCGAATAGCATCCTATTACTTTCCTGCCCATTGCATCGCCTGTTTCGCCAATCCCCGGGTTCAACAAAAAAGGAGCCAACCACTCCAGCCGGCTCCTCTTGCAAAAGTGTGGGATATCTCAATTATCCCAAAAGCTGCTTAATTTTATTTTTGATGAAATCAATATTTCCGGCGCCCACCTTAAAATCCACCAAAATGCCTTTTTTATTAATGAAGAACATGGTGGGAATCCCTTCGATATGGTAATCGTTAAAGGAACGATCGTCGTGGGCAATGGCTACGGGATAGTGCATTTTGTGCCGTTTGACGAAATCTTTAATCAGTTTGATTTCCTCATCGGGGCTCACCTGACCTTTGCGCTGGATATCGTCACTGTATTGCCCGTACAAACGGGTGTAACCGATTACCACCAGTCCCTGTTTGTGCAATTTATCGTACTGCTCGACCAGCACGGGAATGATGGAGCGGCAGGGATTGCACCAGGTGGCCCAGAAATCAATCACCACGGCTTTCCCTTTCAGATGACTTAACTTGAGCGGTTTGGAATTGACCCAGGTTTTAGCAAACAACTCTTTCGCCGGTTTACCCAGCATGTTGGTGATTTCCAGAGTGGAGTTGAGGCTGCCCACATTTCCCGTTGGCGCCAGTTTGTTAATGCCTTCCTGCAGAATCTTCTTGGATTCTTCAATTTCGCCGCGCTGGCGAGCCAGAGCTGCCAGATTCTCGTAAATGTAGGGCAGATAACGCTGCCACTGAATAGGCAAACTTTCCGCTTCGATAATCTGTTTACTGTACTTCTCGCGGTCTTTATCATCCGGAGCACTGAAGGCAAAATTAAAAATCACATCGTAGTAGTTCTTACCGGATTGTAACATGGGTTCAATTTCCTTAAACAGTTTCAGGGCTTCGTCCATTTTCTCCGTGCCCAGCAGAATTCTTACCTTTTCAAATTTTGCCTCGTTCGCCAGGGGTGAGTTTTTAGCGATGAGTGCATCCACTTTGGCCTGGGCATCCACGTAGCGCCGCAAATCCACCAAAATCCGGGCACGTTCCAGTTCCAGAGCATCAGTGGATTTGGCATCGCGATATTTATCCAGTAAGGCGTTTAAATCGCTCTGGTATTTCCCTAATAGTTGTTGATACTGCATCTGGCTGCGAACGGTTTGCAAATCCTTGTCAAACTTATCGCTTAACGCCTGATACTCCTGCGCCATTTTCTTGGCTGCATCTCCACCGGACTGGCAGCCAACTGCTAAAATAAGCGCAATCACCAAAAGCCCAACTAACTTTTTCATTGTTTCTCCTTAACTTTAAATGAACCTAATCAATTTATTATTTTCATGCCGTAGCTAATTCCTTGTATTAATCTTTAAATATAAGGGATAAATTTCAGATTATCAAATTCTTTGATAACAAGATTTTTAAATGTTTCAATTTCATAAATAAAGAGGCGGTGTAAAAATACCCTGTCATAAAAATATTCTTTACTTAACCTTGGAACCGTACAATTTGTATAGAAATATTTAATTCAGGCAGAAAGACAAATACCAACAGGTTTTTCCGTGAAAACAGGTAGCCCCACGGTTTCACATCACGGATGCCCGGCATTCCCTGGAATCACCGCAATAAAAAACTGTTTATGAAACGTAACCTGACAAAAACGCAAGCATCATACGTTCCTAAACCGGATGCTTCTAAGGCACGGCGAGAACTCTCCGAGGACTTTTGGGAGGAACATCCTTTTGCCCGGATTTAACGATACCCGAATTATAAATAGGAGTTAACAGATGACACATTCCATAGACGAAAAAACACGCTCACTCATTATTCAATTTCAACGGAACGAGTTAACGGAATATTACACTTACCATGCTCTGGCTAAACGTGTGGAAGGGAAGAATCAGCAAATTCTCCAGAAAATTGCTGAGGACGAAAAAAGACATTACAACGAGTGGATAAAGTACAGCGGAGTAAAAGTAAAGCACAGCCGGTTTCATGTATTCCTGTACCGCATTATTGCAGCGATTTTTGGACTCACGTTTGCCATTAAAATGATGGAACGGAATGAGCAGGAGGCGGAGAAAAATTACCAGTACGTGCAACAACAGATTCCGGAAATTGCCCCGATTATTCAGGACGAAATGGAGCACGAGAAGCTGCTGGTGAATATGATCGATGAGAAACGCATCGAATATATTGGCTCCATGGTGCTGGGGCTAAATGACGCCCTGGTGGAATTAACCGGTGCGTTGGCCGGATTTACCCTGGCCATGCAAAATACTCATCTTATCGGTACCGCCGGTCTCATTACCGGAATTGCCGCTTCCCTTTCCATGGCAGCTTCGGAATACCTCTCGCAAAAATCGGAAACCAGCGAAAAAAGTCCCTTTTCTGCCGCCCTCTACACCGGTTCCACCTACATCGTTGCCGTGATTTTGCTGGTGCTTCCCTTTTTCCTGGTGAACAGCTATTATCTGGCGATTGGCATTACCCTCACCCTGGTGATTCTGATTATCTGGCTATTTTCTTACTTTGTCTCGGTGGTACGGGAAATTTCATTTAAATGCTTTTTCGGAGAAATGGCGGGCATCAGCATGGGTGTGGCGCTTATTTCGTTTGGCATTGGCTGGCTGGCACGTATTTTACTGAAGATTGAAGTGTAAAATTCCTCCGGAGCGAGAGCACTTTTTCAGTTACTTTCCGATTTCCCCAAGCCATTCGATGAACCACGGCCACCTTTTGTTTTTGCAGGAAATATGGGAAGAAAGGTATTTTCGAGGAGTAAATGGGTTCACCCGGTACTGCGGAAAGGTTAAGTGAAGTGGTTCAATAAAATACAGAACAGCTAAACACCCGATGCCTGAATCTTCGGGAAAATGGGAAACTTTATTTTCATCTGCCGTCCATTGAAGGAAACAAATTTGTAGTCTGGATTTAGAACCAATTCACCCAAGCGAATCTGTAATTCAAAAATAAAAAAGCTGTGTAAAAATGGAAAATCAAAAACCGACATTTCTCCACGTGTCCCGGTTCCATGGGTCGTGCGGTTAAAGAAGTTCCATTTTTACACAGCACAAAACGGTTAAAAATTATTTCAAAAGCGTCATCTTGCGGGAAACCACCCGATTCCCCACCTGCAATCGGTAAATGTACACCCCACTGGCTACGGATTGTCCCTGCTCGTTGGTACCGTCCCACACCAAGGAATATTTACCTGCACTTAGTGGCTGATGGAGCAACGTCTTCACCACCTCGCCCAGAGTGTTGTACACCGTCAGTTGCACCATCCTCTTCCGAAGCCCCTTGATTTCGAAATCGATGTGGGTTCTGGGATTAAACGGGTTGGGGTAGTTCGGGAAAAGCCGGAAATCCTCCGCCAGCGGCATTTCATCCTCTGTTTGAATGGCAGAGGGGATATCGAAGTATTCAATCACCCGCGCCATAATGGTATCCCGCACCGAGGCCGGGTAGAAGGTTTCGAAAGGAACCGCCAGGTACACTATTTTCCCGGGATGTACCCCCTGCCCAAAAATTCCCGCATACTGAATTCCGGCACCGCCATAGGTAGAAGCCGGGAATCCGCTGTACAACAGACACTGGGAAGAACCGTCGATGGGCTGGATGCCATCAGGGTAATCCACATTGTAGGTGCCGTGGGTTCCGTTGTCGAAATGCATGCTGCTCAAACCGTGGAAAATGCCAGCGGGATCTCCATCCGTGGTGTAGGTAGGTACGCGATCCATCACGTAGCTGGCTTTCAGGTAAGTGCGGTAGAATTGCTTAT
>JALXCH010000172.1 GCA_026991005.1 Calditrichia bacterium
GGTGAAAGCGGCGGGATTTGGCGGACAGGGTATCCTGTTGCTGGGTCTGGGAATTGCTCAGGCCGGAATGCTGGAAGGTTACAACGTTTCCTGGATTCCTTCTTACGGCCCGGAAATGCGCGGTGGTACGGCGAACTGCCACGTGCACGTTTCCGAAGAACCGGTGGGCTCCCCGCTGGTACCCAATCCCACTGTACTCATCGCCATGAATCGCCCCTCCCTGGAACGCTTCGAAAAGGATGTACAGCCGGGTGGCCTCATCATCTACGATTCTTCGCTCATCGATATTGAACCCAGCCGAAAGGATGTGGAAGTGATGGCGATTCCCGCCACTAAAATGGCAGACGAACTAGGCAATACCCGGGTGGCGAACATGGTGGTCCTGGGTGCCTTTACGGGCTACACCAACGCTCTGAACAAAGAAACCATCATCCAGACCCTGGATTACATCATTTCTCGCAAACGGCTCATCGAAATCAACCGTAAAGCAGTGGAAACCGGATTTCAGTTTGGAGCGGAACTGCGCAAGAAAAAAGCCAACTGAAATTTTCTATTCCCCCAATAAAAACTTAAAGCGAGGAGCTTCTGCTCCTCGCTTTTTTTATTTTGAGAAAATGACCTCCCTTTTTCGCAAATATTGGGAAATATTTCACATCATAAAACATATTGCACCTGTTTAGCTCATTCTAACATATTGTTTTACAATAAATTATAATTTTTTATGAATTTTGTACTTATTGGAACGATATTTGTTGCTTTTTCATATAAAGAGTGGACTTGAACCAAAATAAGGGTCGTGGCATGAAAGTCACCAAACTACCGAAAAAGCATGTGAATGAATTTCTGATCAGTCTGCAGGAATATGGAGAAGTGATTATTCCCAAAGAGAAGCCCGAGCATCCCGGGGTGTATTATTTTGATGTGATGCACAAACCAGAGGAAATGGCCTGGGATTATCTGCGCACCATTGTACCGCCCAAAAAATATTTCCACAAACCCAGAGAAGTGATTCTGAAATTCGACAAAGAGAAAGGCTACGAAGAGGTGATAGAAGAGCGGGATAAAAAGCGAATTCTCTTTGGATTACATCCCTGCGATATTCACGGAATTAAAATTCTGGATGTAGTGTTCAACCAGGCGTACATGGATCCCTACTATTACACCCGCCGCAGGAATACGGTCATCATCGGGCTAAGCTGCATCCCGGATGATAAATGCTTCTGTAAATCCATGCACACCGATTACACCGAAGATGGGTTTGACCTGTTTCTTTCGGACATCGGAGAAGATTTTCTGGTAGCGGTGGGCACCAGTCTGGGAGACGACCTTGTGGCCGAACGCAGCCATCTTTTCACCGAGGTGAGCGATGAAGACCGGCGCAAGTATCTGGAATTCCGCAAAAAACGCAACCAGAGCTTCCGACTGTCGCTGGACATCGACGATCTCCCCTACATTCTGGATCTGGAGCAAAACAGCCCCATCTGGGAAGAACTGGGTAACCGCTGCCTGACCTGCGGCAGTTGCTCCATGGTATGCCCCACCTGCTATTGCTTTAATGTGTACGATGAACTCAACCTGGATTTAAAAACCGGAGCCCGCATCAAACAGTGGGATTCCTGCCTGTTTAAAGATTACGCCCTGGTGGCGGGAGGACACAATTTCCGGGCGAATCGGGCCGATCGAGTTAAAAATCGCTACTACCATAAACAATTCCGTATGGTAGAACAGTACGGAAAGCCCAGTTGTGTGGGCTGCGGTCGGTGCATCGATGCCTGCCCGGCCGGTATCGACGTGGTGGAAGTGCTCACAAAAATTAGAGAGGGAAGCTATGTTGGCAATTAACCAGACACACACCTGTGCACGCAACGTGCTTAACGAAAATCCTTACAAACCGGAATTGGCGCGCATTATCAGCATCGATCCCATGGTAGAAGACAACTACCTTTTTCGATTCCGGTTCGAAAATGCCGAACTGAACAACCGGTTTACCTATAAACCCGGGCAGTTTATGGAACTGTCCGTTCTGGGCGTGGGAGAATGCCCCATCTCCATCTCTTCCACTCCCTCCCGTCCGGGAATAATTGAAATGTGCATCCGGCGAG
>JALXCH010000173.1:0-5385 GCA_026991005.1 Calditrichia bacterium
GAGGAATGAAAAAAATGCTCAAATATGCGGTGTAATTTCGTAAATAATATCCGGCAAATCCTCCCAGAGCAGATCCTGCAATCCCGAGATAGAGATTGTTGGGATGCTGATTTTGCCGGGCAACGGACCAGACTCCCAGAAAACTTCCGGTGGCGGCACCAATGGCAATTCCTCGGGTCATGTTTTGCACATGGGTTTCATCCCCCACCCCCTGGATGCGATCGATTAATCCCGTAATAAAAGCCCCACCCACAATCCCGATAAAAGATCCCCACAGTCCGCTACTGATTTGCTTTCGTCGATAATCGCCCTCCGAAAGCAGTTGTAAGGCATATTGTTCCTCCGGCAAAAACCGATTAAAACGTTGTTGGGAGGGAATGCATCCGGTTTCCAGGAAAATTATCCGGGCATGCGACGGGTAAAAACGAAGTGTGGCGGGAGTTAGGCGTGACGTTTCTCCCGGACTCAGGTGGAACAACAATAAAACAACCCCAAAAATCCAGAAAAAAGGAACCCGAACCATTTGACCTCCAGAAATTTTTATTACCACATATCTTTATTTTCATTTTTAATTGTGAACCCTACTAATATTGATTAATGAAACACTCTTTTTAGAGTAGTTTCCTAATCCGATTATTTCAAGTAAAAATTCTATTTTTACATTAAAAACGAATTTTAACACCAGGTATTAAAAATCAGGATGTGAAATGGTCTTGAAAAATGGTCAGTCGTAGTAAACTTTAATGTTTCGGTAAATTAGGTTTTCTTTTTTCTTTTGTAAGAAAAACTTCTGTTTTTCACCCGTCGCTTCGTTAATAATTGAAAGCTTTCCTTTGTCTTCACGTTGTAACTGTTCATTTGCGTTTAGAAGTTCGATTCCATAAATCGTACCATCTGGAGCTATATCTATAACCAATTCATCGCTGATTTTTATAGCTTCCACATCGGCGGTTTTTTCATGGAATCTGATATAAGCGATGTTATACCGTGGATCATACGTGAATCTCATTTATTTCTTCCTTAACAACTTTCATTATTTTTTTCATGTTCAAGCAATTCTTTAGTAAATAATTTTATTATTGTTTAATTATAGTTCATTTTCTTCAATTCCTGCTATTTTTATCAAATACCGTTGCAAACCTATTTTCAAAGGTGTATTTCCGTGAACTGGAACGGAAATGCGCGCCTTCTCACCAGTTTTGGTGTAAATGTGATGGCTACCATTAATGCGTTTCAGTTCCCGGCCTCTATCTTCAAGTAGCTTACAAAATTGCTTGCCGCTGATTGCTTTCAAATGGCAATCTCCATGATCTTATCTTTTTCAGACAGTGAAATTTCTTGAACATCAACAGATAGACACCCTTCTACCGCTTCGTAAATGTTGGTCAATAATTCCTCGAATGTTTCACCTTGAGTTGCACATCCAGGTATGGAGGGAATTTCTGCCCAATAGCCACCTTCTTCAGCTTCGTGTATCACAACTTTAATCTTCATAATATTTCCCTTTTATTTAACATAAAAACCGTGTTTTGCTCTACGCTCACATTTATTTTACAATTTAATATTATTATAAAAAACCATCTTCATTATTTCAACTATTTTCTCTGGATATATTGATAAAATACTTCGGATTCCCAGAAAATATGAAAATATATGAGATTAAATTTAATTCGCGCGAAACCTCTCTTTTTACTAACCTTTGCTCTTTTTACCCGAATTTTAAATCCGTTTTTGCTTTATTAAGGCTATATTAAAACGTTTTTTAACCACCTTCTATTTCTGTCTGAAGATGTTCTTTTTGCTGAAACACATTTTCCTGAAAGGCTTGTAAATTAGGGCTTTGTTTGGTTGATAACGGAGTATCGGAAGACAACCCGGGTGTTTATTCCGTCCCGGATTTTCCGGAGGGGCGCTGGCGCAGGAACTGTTCGACCTCCCGATAAACACGAAGAAGCGGTTTGCCACTCTCCCGGGCAATGCGGCGGCACTCTTCGTATTCCGGAAGCCAGAGTTCCTCTCCCTCCAATTCCACCTTTTTAATTCGCATTTTGCCCCAGGGCGTCTCCACTATCTGCTCTTCCCGGGGGAGTTTTTCCCGATGAACCGGAAAATACCGTAAGCCAATGGTGGTGGTTTCCCGATATAAAATCGCTTTCACACTGTTTAATCGCTCTGCCGGAACCAGAACGGAAATTAAGGTGCCGGGTCTCCCTTTCTTCATAATCCCGGTGTACAGGGAAACATCCAGCGCGCCCGCAGTGAGCAGTTTTTCCTGCACGTAGGGGAAAATTTCGGGATTCATGTCGTCGATGTTGGTTTCCACCTGATAAACTGTTTCGATGATGCGCGAGGAGTCCATTTCTCCTTCCCAGATGCGCAGCAGATTGGGTACCTGGGGGAAATCCCGACTACCCGCACCGTACCCGATGCGCCGGATGCGAAACGGCATCCCCTGGGGTAATTCCCCCCGGGAAAGGTAGGTAAACAATACCGCCCCGGTGGGAGTAACCAGCTCCCCTTCCACATCCCGATATACTACGGGAAAATCTTTGAGTAACTCCAGGGTGGCAGGCGCCGGAACCGGCAACTTACCGTGTGCCGCTTCGATAATGCCGTGACTAATGGGCAGGGGGGAAGTAAAAATCACGTCCGGCTTTAGGTATTCCACGCACACAAACGTTCCCACAATATCAATCAGGGAGTCCACTGCCCCAACTTCGTGGAAATGCACCTTTTCCACAGGCTGGTTGTGCACTTTACCTTCCTGCTGTGCCAGCAAGCGAAATACCTCTATGCTGTTCTGTTTCACAAAATCGGACAGTGCGCTGGCTTGAATCAGTTCTTCCACATCGGAGAGATGGCGGTGGGTGTGGTCGTGGCTGAGCACTTCCCAGCGTTTGGCACTAATTTTATGCCGCATGGTTTGCGATATGCGAATCTCGTAATTCGGTAATTGCAGAAGGGCAATTTGCTCCTGCAAATACTCCGGCGGCACCAATCCATCGATAAAAGCCGCCAGAATCATATCACCTGCAGCGCCACCAACAGCATCCAGATACAGAATTTTCATGGAAACTTCTCCGAATTTCACTTCGACGGCTGAAATTCCACCGCTGCCTGATGTTCTTCAAACTGCTTAATCCACCGGGGATCGGGGCGGGCGTGGTCATCCTTTTTCCAGCGCCCGGAAATTTTTATGCGTAACGGCGAATGCTTTTTGATGTATTCGATAACGGCTTCCCGGGTCAGCACCCCGGTGTAGGCAATCAGCTCTGGCGGTACCTGTTTCAAAATAGCCAGACCGGAATTGCCCTCCATTAAATAATCCGTGGTAACCACCCGGTACACTTTATCCGCCTGGAGCGGCTCCCCATTTATCAGAAACTTCACCACCCGATGCCCATCGGGGAGGTTGCGGTTGTACACAATTTGCCCTCCGGAAATGGCCATTCCTCGCCGGTTGCCCTTGATTTTCTCCTCAATAATCTGTTTCAGAAAACGGCCCGTGGCTTTAAACTCCACCAATTGGTTGCCAAAGGGGAGTACCTTAAACACATCCTCCCGGGTGATGGGGCCAACTTTAATATCTGCCCGAATGCCTCCATAATTGCTGAAAGCAAAATCGGCATCAAATTTTTCCCGCATGGCATCGGTGACCAGGTTGTACATGGGTGCCTCGCCCACACCGGCGCGGGTCAGCGCGGTTTCGGTGTAACCGATCACCTCGTGAAATCCCTTCTCGTAAATTTTTTGCTGGGCGCGCATGTAGGCCAGAACCGCACTGTCCGGCCAGAATTCATCTTCCTGCAACAGGAGCAAAGTGCCCTGAACGGAAGGTAAGCGGTATCCCCGAATGGAATGGGTCTTCCGGTCGATTTCAATCTTCACCCAGCCCAGATTCCCTCCATTTCCGTAGTTCTGGAAACACAGCGTATGGGTTACGGGATCTTCCCAGGGTTTCTGATATCCCTTGTGAATATGTCCGCTGAGCAAAATATCGATTCCGTGCACAAAGTGGGCAATCTCCATGGCGTTCGCATACCCGCGCTTTTCCACTTCCTGATAGGTGGTTTTTTGCAAATCCCGATAGCCTTCTTCCCGATCGTAGGGCAGGCCCGTGTGGGTAAGAGCAACCACCAGATCCACTTTTTCCTCCTGCCGGAGACGATCCACCCACTTCTGTAGGGAAGGAATTTCCGGCAGGAAATCCAGCCCCTTCACATTTTCCGGAAAACTCATGTACTTGGTGCCCACCGTGCACACCCCGGTAAAACCAATGCGAATGCCCTGAACCTCCTTCACAATGTAAGGTTTCAGGGGGGCCCAGACGTTTCCCGTTTCCTCTTCTACGATGTTGCAGCACACCCAGGGGAATTGGGAGGCTTTAATGAGTTCTTCCAGATTCTCCTTCCCCAGGTCGAAATCGTGATTACCGGGAACGCATACGTCGTAACCCGCTTTGTTCATGTATTCTACCACGACTTTGCCTTTGGAGAGGGTACCCACCAGGGTTCCCTGAAAAATATCCCCGGCATCTACCACTAGCCAGGCGTTGCCTTCGCGGGCAATTTGCTCCCGCGCTTTTTTAATGATGGCAAAGGCCGAGGCACCGCCACCTAAAATGGGCGGGAATTCGGGATTCAAAAATTCGGCTTTCTGCTCGGTAACGCCCCCATGGACGTCGTTGGTAAAAAAGATGTTTAATTCCAGCGAATTTTCCCCGGCAAAAACCTCAAAGAAAAACGCCAGCAAAACCCAGAATATCATCAATTTTTTCATGGTGTTTCCTTTTTCAACACATTTCCTAAAATTTTGTTTTTCAATATATTGCCCGCAACCTCAAGCAATCAAGTTGTTTTTGAGGAAGCTTGAAACATTACTTGCATTATCCGCCTTATGGAACTGAAATACCAAACGACTCTGGAAAGTTGTGTTACAATGTGATTCTGAATCCCTTCGCAGGAAGGATGAAGAATTTTTTTGTTTTTCCATTTTTTTTCACAAAATCCTGCCGGGATAGGGTATGGGAGTTGAGAGGGCTTTGTCTGAAGGATTTTGTGGATGAGCGAGTGTACTGCAAGTAGATCATATTTTCAAATATCCCAAAGGCTCCCTAAAGGATGGGAAAATGAAAACGTCATGTAGTATTGTTCCTTCAGGACAATTGATTACAGATTTGCCAGGGAACGAAAAATAATGATTGCAACAAATTCCATTCTGTCCCTTTCGGGACGGGTTTATATGAATTTGTGAATTCCGTTCCCACAAATCGAAGAGGCTGTGTGAAAATGTAGTGTCAATAGAATATTTATTCATTGTCATCTAAAGCAAAATATAGCCCCGAGCTTCCAGCTCGGGGAATTCAAGGCCCAAACTACAAATTGG
>JALXCH010000173.1:5395-23766 GCA_026991005.1 Calditrichia bacterium
CCTGATTATAGTAGAAGGGATTCAGTGTTCCACGAGCTAAAAGCTCGTGGCTATAAAAACACTGTAAATCTTAATGAATTGAAGAATTACATTGAATTTTAAAGACATATAAATACCCTCGAAAAGAAGTATTTCTTTATTATTATCTCAATGCTGAGTTCTCATGGCCATAAAGTAATACTAAATTCACTAATAAATAAAGATTGAGCAACACGTTATTTATTGCTCCGGTTTTAAATAAACCTTGTGAGCTACAATATGCGCTATTTTGATTAAATATTCTTCTGATTTTCATTTTTACACAGCCTCTCGAATTTGTGGGCTATTGGCATTCCGTCCCTAACGGGACGGGGTTGAGTTTTACATAATGAGCGCTATTCTCGAATTTTCATGCACACCAGATTTATCCATCGCGAAGCGATGGGACGCCACTGCACAGCATCCTATCGGATAGCCTATCCCAAGGGGATCCTATCGGATATTTTCAAATATCCGAACATCCTAGCTACATGAGGATTCCTCTGGAGACTTATTTGGAAATTCCTTTTCCCGTAATGGGCCGTACGGATGAAATAAGAAAGAAGTGATTCTCCGAAGCATCCCACAGACAGGATAGAGTGAATAAATTGAGTAACAGTTAATTAAAATGCGAGCTGGCATCATATTTCCTTTTCACATAGATGAAATTATTATTAAATTTGCTTAAGATTTACTACAAAAATTGAACTATTCACAAGGAGTTCACCATGCAAATTACCGGAATGAAATACGGTGCACCTATTCTCAAATTGGCAAATTTCCCGGTTCCGGAGGTGCTGGATTCCAACGCTACCCTGGAACAGGTGGAAGCCTTAATCCGGAAGCGGGGGAAGTGCGTGGTTAAACCCATCTTTTACGGCGGTGTGGGTAAAAAGGGCAAAGCAGGATTGGTGCGAATTGTTTCTTCGGTGACTGAAGCAATGGAAGCCAAACGGAAACTCTTCTTTGCCGAACATGTGTTTCACGGAAAAACAATTCAAGCCAACGGGGTCACTTTTGAGGAATTCATTCCCTCTTCCTACGAAATTTATTTCAACCTCTCTGTTTCTACTCTCACCCGCAAAGTTAATTTTACCCTCACCCATCACGGCGGGGTGGATATTGAGGAACTCTCGAAAGACCAGATCATCGAGAAAACGTTCGACCCCATCACCGGACTGAAATCTTACCACATCATCGATGCGCTTACCGAGATCAACGCCCCGCGGGAGATCATTAGTCCGCTGGTGCAACACCTGCCGCGCCTGTGGAATCTGTACAACGATTTTGGATTTACCACTCTGGAAATTAATCCCATCCGCATGGAAACCGTGCGAAACCGGCTGGTTCCCATTGCCTGCGATTTTAAAGCGCAGTTCGATCGGGACAATCCCCAGTACCAGCGACTGAATCTACCACCGGAAATTTTCCAGACGGATATTACTCCCTTCGAAGCGGAAATCAACCAGTTGCGAACATACCAGGGGCAGAGTGATGTGGTGGTGATTAATCCCCACGGGACGATTACCTCCTTCATGTTCGGAGGGGGCGCCAACAGTGCCGCGACCGAGGTGCTGTCTCACAAAGCGACCATTTCCAGCGATTTTGGTGGAAATCCGCCTTACTCCAAGATGTACGAAATTGCCCGAATTGTGTACAAATACTGGTTAAAACAATCCAATGTGCTGTTGATTATTGGGGGGAAAGCTAACAACACCGATATTTTCGTCACCTTTAAGGCCATGTTCGATGCGCTGCGGGATTACGTAACCCGGCACGGTAAGCCCGAAATTTACGTGGTGGTGGGCCGGGGCGGGCCGAATTTAATCAAGGGAATGGCGTACGCCCGCGATGTGCTGGATAGCCTGGAAATTCCCTACAAATTTTTTGGCTACGATAGCTCCATGGTGGAGGTGGTGCAGTACGCCGTGGATGTGGACGACTGGTTTATTCAAACCAAAAGCATGAGCAGTGTGAAATTATAAGGGCGAGGATGAACGATGAATCAAAATAAACCTTTTCCGTATTTTGTTGGGATCGATTCTCTGGAGCAGGTGGCAACTCCCGAGTCCCGGGTGTGCGTGATGAACATCCTGGGAAGCGAAAGTAGCAAAGTCACGCCAATATCCCATGCTTTTAGCGGAGGCAATGTGGTGGCGGGCGTACAGTACGGGCGTACCGGCAAGCTGGAAACGCCGATTGGGGATATTCCCGTGTACAGCCGCCTGGCCGATGTAATGAAACACCACCGCTTCGATACGGGGGTCATCTACCTGCCACCCGAGGCGGTGTTTTACGCCGTCACCGAATTATGCCACTACAATAAGGAGCTGGAGAAAATCATCATTATTACCGAAAAAGTTAGCGTGAAGGATCAGCGGTTGATTCGGGCGGTGTGCCAGAGCAATCACATCGATGTGTTTGGCGCCAATTGTCTGGGAGTTGCCGATTCCTGGAATCATGTGCGCATTGGTGGGGCGCTGGGAGGCGACCGACCGGAAGAAACGCTGCTGAAGGGTTCGGTAGCCATCCACAGCAATTCCGGGAACTTCAGCACCACCATTGCCGAATACCTCAAAACGGAAGGATTTGGCACCACTACCATCATCAGCTCGGGTAAAGATATCATCATTCAGTTTGCTGTGGCGGAGTTCCTGTACGCGGCTCAAAACGACCCCCGCACCCGGGCGGTGGTGCTGTATGTAGAACCGGGAGGGTATTACGAAAAGCAGGCGCTGGACTGGATTCAGTCCGGGAAGTTGCAATTCAACAAGCCCATCGTGGCCTGCGTTACCGGTCGCTGGAAGTCCAATTTAACGCGGGCGTGCGGCCATGCCGGGGCACTGGCGGGGGAAGGCGACGACGCCATCTCCAAAGAAGGCTGGTTCGATGAATATTTCGGAGTGCCGGTTTTCGATCCCGACCATCCCGAGCGGGTAAGCGAGCGCGGCGTGCGGGTCGCCTCCATCCAGCATATTCCCCAGGCAATGAAAGCTATTTTTAAGGAGCTGGGTCTGGAACCGGACTTCGAACCACGGGGCAGCCTGATGCTGAAACCCTGGTTTGGTAACGACTTTGGCTTGAACCTGCCACTGAAACTGCGCATCCCGGTGGTGGAAGCCATTCCTCCTTACAACGAAGAAATTGCCCGGGTGAATAAGCAACTGGGCGCTTCCTTTATGCGCCAGAACATGCGCAACGCTTCGGGCGCATCCCGCATCGAGCCCAAAACCTACGTGGCGGAGCTGCACGGGAAGCCGGTGGTGGAACTCACCGAATATCCGCTGGAGAGCAACATGGTGTTTGCCCTCACCAAAATGCACCCGGAGCCCGAGCTGCTTCCGTTGATTAACATTGCCCTGAATTATTTAAGTGCCGTGGACGATTCCTTTTACCAGATTGTTCAGCAGGCGCGGGCCAATGGGGCGACCCCTAACGAGGTGCTTACGGCGGTGGTAGCGCTGCTGGGCGATAACGAGCAGTTCCGGCTGGGAAGGGAATACATCAAAGGGCTTATCGACTTGTTCTCGGAGCTGGGGGTGCGGGATGTCAGTCGGGAAATTGATTTTCAGCAGGCGGAAGCGCTGGCGCAGCAATTTATACCCGGCGGGAACCAGAAACCGGGGCCGTTTGCCCAGTTTCTGGCCGGGAAAATGCGCGAGAGTTTCCGTCCCAGCAACATCATGCGCTTCGCCGTGCGCTATGCGGAAAACCATCCCCTCGCCGATCCGGACCTTTTCCTGATTGCTGCTCTGTTTCTGCATGTTGCCTTCCCCACGCTGGTGCTGAAGCGGATTTCCCGGGACACCGCCGAGAATCTCATCACCTATCTGGGAATCGAAGCCAAACTCACCCTGCTGGCCAGCCTGCGGCCCCGGGAGAATCCCCTCATCCAGAAAATTCTGGAGCGGAAAGAACTGGATGTTCTGGAAACTTCCTTCAACCGGGTAGCCTACCAGGCAGTGTTCGGAGAAGCTCCGGATTCCGTGCAATTAAAAGAGTTTTCCGCCCTGCTGGCATTAACCCTGACCAACGGCCCGGGTACTTTGAGTGCCAAAGGGGCTAAAGAAAGCGTAAGCGCCCGAAATCACATCTCCACCGCCTTTGCCGGTTTCCTCACCAATACGGGATTGGCTCACGGAGGCAGCGGTTACGAAGCCATTGAGTTCTTGCTGGATTCTTTCAAGGGGGAAACGGTGACCGATCCTTCCCGCAACGTGGACAATATCGATCTGCAAAAACTGGCGTTTCGGGTGGCTTCGGATTATCTGGAATACAAAAATGAGGCAAAACTTAAGGGAAATCTGGATTACAAACGCATCCCCTGCATTAACCATCCCGTGTTTAAGGATAAGCTGGTCAACATCGATCCCCGGGAGGATTACATTCGCAAGCGTTTTCAGGAAGAGGGAATCGGAAATATTTTCTGGGATTTTTACCACTACCTGGTGGAAGCACTGTACAAAGTGGGCGCCTCCAATAAAATTTATTGCGTGAATATTGATGCGGTGATTGCGGTCATCTCCCTGAAGTTGATGTGGAACGCTTACCATTCTGGAAGGTTGCAGGAAACGGACATGCAGAAGATTGGGTTCATTATTTTCCTGCTGGGAAGAATGGTTGGGGTTTCGGCGGAAATTGCCGACCACCGCGACCGGGGAATGGATATGGATTGCCGCACCCCCATTAAGGAGACGCGATATATTGTTTAAGGATGTGAGAAGGCAAAATCCGTAATTCATTGAGGAAAGGGAGGGAGAAAATGGCAGGGAGGTTTGTCCTTTTTTCTCCGGTGAAGAATGGGAGGAAAATGGGCACTCTTTCCGAAGTCCTGGCGACTGGAAGTTTCAGAATTTCAGGTAGAGGGAGATGGCGGGTCCCGCCGCTGCGCCCGAAATGAGTCCCACCGTTCCGCCGTAAGCCACACTTCCGGCGATGGTAACCCCCACAATCTTAATCAGCATGTAATTCCCTTCGATGGTATTGAAATGAATAACATGCAGGTAGTGGCCCGTAATGAAAAGGGGCAGGTAGCTGGCGACGAGAATTATAGTACCGTCGATTGCCCCGTACAGGGCGCCTTTAAGCAGTGCTTTTCCCGGTTTGGGGTCTCCCTTCATGATCTGGCGAGCCGCCCAGCGGGTGGTCACCATCCCCACACAGGAGCTGATAAGAATGGGTGGGAGTGCAATCGCCCACACCTTCCAGCCGGTTCCCTTATCCTGCGTTAGCCAGTACAGGTGCAGGGTGCTGATGCCTGCACCGGCAACAAGTCCCGCCCATTGACTGGTGCGCAGCACGCGCTCTCGTCGAATATCCGGGGATTCAGATTGACCGCGGGATGCTGTGGGAGTGGCAGTCAATGCAGCGGCAAGTAGAGAAGTTTGTTTCATTCCCGGAGGAAATGTGTTTTGCTTTTCCTGGGCAAAAGCGAGACTCCCCATCGTTAACAAAAAAATAAAGTAGAGAAGAATTTTTCTCATGGATATTTCTTTCTGGCACATGGGTTATTTCCCGGCCTCAACTGGCACCAGGGCTCTCCTCTATGATGGTAGCCGCAGGCTTTATGCCTGCGGTAAAAAGTAGCCGCAGGTTTTACGCCTGCGGTAAATAGTCTCAACCCTCCCCGCACCTTTGCCATCCCTGGCGGTGCCGGGATTTCGGCCCTCCCGGCCTCAACCGGCACCGGGGCTGTCCTCTCGGACTATTGCCTGATTGCTGATTTTTTAAAAGCAAAATCTCAACTCCCGGAACCAGGGCTGTTCTCACCTTTTGTAGCACGCCTCTCCCGAGGCGTTATGCTGCGCAAGCAGCATACTTCTAACCACCCGCCTCAGAAGCGTTTTTGTGCAACACAGGCGTTCTTTTTACCCACATCGAATTTTTCCGGCCCGGTAAAGCCGAAGGACGGTAGCCGCAGGCTTTACGCCTGCGGTAAATTGTCTCAACCCTCCCCGCACTTTTGCCATCCCTGGTGGTGCCGGGATTTCGGCCTTCCCGGCCTCAACTGGCACCAGGGCTGTCCTCTCCTTTTGTAGCACGCCTCTCCCGAGGCGTTATGCTGCGTAAGCAGCATTCTTTTAACCACCTACCTCCGAAGCGCTTCTTGCAATACCAGCGTTCTTTTTACACACATCGAAATTTTCCGGCTTGGTAAAGCCGAAATTTCGAACATCGCTCCTCTGCCTCGTCTCAATCCACCCCGCACCTTTGCCATCCCTGGGGGTGTCGGGATTTTCAGCCTTCCCGGCCTCAACCGGCACCGGGGCTGTCCTCTCAGATGATTTGGCAACTCCCAGCGTCGATAATCTAGATGAGTCTCAACCCCCAGCACCAGGGCTGTCCTCTCGGACTTTTCTGGGATAAATCAGCGGGGTTTCAATTGTCTCAACCCCTGGTACCAGGGCTGTCCTCTCGGACCATTTGACGCCGAGACCAACGGTCTCTGGGGCACTGTCTCAACCCCTGGTACCAGGGCTGTCCTCTCGGACTGTACCGTTTTTAAACTTCGTTAATTCGTAAGCTACAACCGCAAAATTCAGAACCCCGGTAAAATGGCACCCGTTTTGGCCAAAAATGCGGGAGGTTCCGAATGGTGCTCGAAATATAGGATATTTTTGATGAAGAAACCATAATTTTTAAGTGTTAAAACGCTGTTCTTTCTTCCGATCTTATTTCTCAACTCCAATTTAATTAAACCGAATTTCCGGAGGTAGTATTAATTTCATTTTGCATTTTAAAATTGTTCTTTAACCCTCTGACCGACAAAATGGCGACCATCGAGAAAGATAATTCGAAATTTGAATATCGGGTTGTGGGGATGAAAGAAGGATTAACAGATAGTTGACAATGTATATACATTGTTGTATTTTTGAACATGGATATTATCTGGGACGAAAAGAAGAATGAATGGCTCATATTAAATCGGGGAATCTCTTTTGAAGAGATTACCGAATTAATTCTGAACAAAGAGTACATTGATATCGTGGAAAATCCGACTCGGGAAAATCAGATGTACTTCATAATGAAAATAGGGAATTACACCTGGGTAATTCCTTTTGTTATCGATGAGGAAGAGCGGATTGTGTTGAAAACTGCCTTTCCGAGCCGGAAGTTTCATAAAAAATACGGAGGAAAAAAGCGAGATGACACGATTTAATTTAACCGAAGATGAGAAGAAAATTGAAGAGGAAATGAACGAATTAAAACCGGTAAGCAAGGAAAAAAGAGAACAGATTGAGAAAATCATCGAACGATCTCGCAAAGACAAAGCCATTAGCTTAAGGTTGTCGAGATACGATCTGGAGAAAATAAAAGAAAGAGCCCGGGAAGAAGGGGTTCCTTACCAGACCTTAATCAGTATGGTTTTGCATAAATATGTAACGAACCGGCTGATTGAAAAGGATGAGGTGTTGAAAATAATTCATATTTTGAAGGAAAACGAAGCGATTTAAAAATGAGTGGCAGTTTAAGGGAGATTTTTGGTTAATTTTAACCCTTAATTAGGTTGAGTGAAATTTTTTTCTGAAAATTGAAAAATTTGCCCTCTCCAACAGCTCTATCATTTTTTTTATTAAACCTCCATTACCGTAATTTTTTTTACATGCCTCTCCGAAGGCATTTTTGTACCTGCCTTTAACCAGCACCGGGGTTGTCCCCTCGGACGGTAGCCGCAGGCTTTACGCCTGCGGTAAATTTTCTCACCCCTCCCCACACCTATCGCCCTCCCTGGCGGTGCCGGGATTTTCGGCCTTCCCGGCCTCAACTGGAACCGGGGCTGTCCTCTCGGACGGTAGCCGGCTTGCCTCGCCAGCGGCGGCGTTAAGTCTCAACCCCCAGTACCAGGGCTGTCCTCCTGGACAAACACGGACAAACATTCACAGGCCGATCAATTGTCTCAACCCTCCCCGCACCCTTGCCCTCCCTGGCGGTGCCGGGATTTCGGCCTTCCCGGCCTCAACCGGCACCAGGGCTGTCCTCTCGGACAATAACCAAACTTACCGTAGGAATCTTTCTTATTTGTCTCAACCCCTGATACCAGGATTGTCCTTTTGAACAAACGGTGCCTTGCTTCTTTTACGCTACGTTCGTCTCAACCCTCCCCGCACCTTTGCCATCCCTGGCGGTGCTGGGATTTCGGTCTTCCCGACCTCAACCGGCACCAGGGCAGTCTTCTCGGACGGTAGCCGCAGGCTTTACGCCTGCGGTAAATATTCTCAACCCTCCCCACACCTTGTGCCATCCCTGGCGGTGCCGGGATTTCAGCCTTCCCGGCCTCAACCGGCACCGGGGCTGTCCTTTCGGACATTACATCAGACAAAGAAACATCTGGGAGCTATTAGAGTCTCAACCCCTGGCACCAGGGCTGTCTTCTCAGACATTGAAATAATTAATGACCACATGCCGGCAGAGTCTCAACCCCTGGTACCAGGGCTGTCTTCTCGGACTGTACCGTTTTTAAACTTCGTTATTTCGTAAGCTACAATCGTAAAATTCAGAACCCCGGTAAAATGGCACCCGTTTTGGCCAAAAATGGAGGAGGTTCTGAATGGTGATCAAAATATAGGGTATTTTTAGCATAAAAACCATATTTTTTTCCTGCCCCAACTATTACACGATAAAAGCAGATTCGGCATCCGGGTCCTCCCGGGGAGGCTTGCCGATTACCGTAGTGCGAGTCTGGTACTCCAGCCGATAAATTTTAATAAACCCGGTGCGGATTTTTAATGCCTCCAGCCTGGCAATTAATTCTCGCTTTCCTTTTTTATCCAGCCGACATTCAAATACGCTTTTCTGAATCCGAAAACCAAATCCCCGAAGCACTTTATCCACCCGGGAGCGCTCTTTATCGGAGCTAATGTCGTAAACCACTGCATATTCGCCCACCCCTTTCATTTTTTCCCCCACTGAAAAAAGGTTAACGAAGCATCTTCCAGTGCCCATTTGCGAAAAATGTACACCTGAAAGTAAATTCGGTCTTTTAAAGACAGGGTTTCGTTCCCGGGAACCCGGTTTAATTCCCGCTCGAACTGAAGTAAAAACCTTCGGGCAGCTTCCCGGTTTAAATACATCCCCCGGGGCGTATCCAGAAAATCCTTTGCCGTGATGATTTTCAAATTGACGACCCGTAAAATAAAACGGTCGATGTGCGCCCGGAAAATTTCCACCAGATCGCTTACCAGGGACTCGTAATTATCTTCCGGACTGTGCAGAAATCCCAGATACGGATTCAACCCCAGAGAACGCACAGTAGCATTCAAACGGGAGAACAGCAAGTAATACCCGAAATTGAGCAGAGAATTGATGCGATCCGGGGGCTTGCGCCGGCGTTTCCGTAAGGCAAATTCCGGCGGATTGATGAAGCGATTCAATTCACGATAAATTAACCGGCTGCCACTCCCCTCGTATCCCCGAATCTGGTGAATATCCCCGGCCTGGTAAATCTGTCCCACAAACCGCTCGATTTCCCGCAAAACCTCCCGGACAGCGGGTGTGTACCTCTGCCGGAACAGAGGAAAGTAATTATTCAATTTCGTTGCGGCAATCTCGCGCGCAATGCTTAACCGCTCCGTTTCGCTAAGGGAGTAATATTTTTGTGCATGGGCCAGAACGGTCTGGTAGTATTTTCGGGAATCGGGTTTGATGGTGGTAATGTAATATCCGCTATTTAAGGTGATGGTTACGGGAATATTTTTCTCGGTGCAAGCACGCAATAACGCCGTGGAAAAACTCACCCGTTCCATCACAATGATTTCGCTGAGGCGGCGCAGAGGAATCATCCGGATGAGTTTGCGATTTTTGTAAATGGAAAGCGCTTCCCCGTTTAGTCCCAGAAACGCATTTCGCTCCGTAACATAAAGCGGTTTACGGAGCCGTTTTAACACCTCTTCCGGTTCAATCTGCGCCTCCCACTGCGCAAAATGAATTCCCAGAAAGTGGAATCCCTCCGAAATGGGATGGATGGCGGTTTTGCCCCGATGAATGCGCAACCCCAGTTCGGTTGCCAGATAATTTTCGGTTTGCCGGAGAATTTTTTCGGCATCTTCTTTGTTGCGCGTAAGAATAATGAAATCATCGGCATAGCGAATTATTCGTGCGCCCCAGGAGGAAATCTGCTCGTCGAACGCATCCAGAAACAGGTTGGCCATGAGCGGGGAAAGGGGACTCCCCTGTGCCAGACCGGCGGTGCGTTCGTAATATTTTCCCTGAAAAACATACCCGTTGAACAGACATTTTTTCAGGAGATTGCGCATTAAAACATCTTTCGTCGGCAAATAAAAATCCAGCCATTTCATTAAAAGATTTAAATCCACCGAGGGGAAAAAGTCTTCGATATCGGATTCGATGACATATTGAAAACCATCTTTGATAGCCTGACGCACCATCTCCACCGCAGTGGCTCGGGAAACTCCTTTTCGATAACCGATGGAGCCTTCTTCGAACATGCGATCGAAGGTTTTTTGCAAAGTTTTTTGCAAATAGCGGTGAACAATGTAATCCCGGGTGGGCAACTGTTCCACCAGGTGCTGTGTTTTGTCTTTTTTGGGAATTAAAAAAGCAATGTTGGGAGCGGGTAAGTACCGGTCTTCTGCCAGCTCGCGGTAAAGTTGTTCGGCGTATTCTTCCTCCCGGTAGATGTGCTTTTCGGCTCCTTCCGGCGACTCAAGCGGTTCGTCGTTTTGCTCGTGCACCTCCTGCACCACGGCAAGAAGGGTTTGCCTGTTCGGGAAAAAACGGGCAAAATAAGCGGGCGCTTCCGGTAAAATGCGAAAATAGCCTTGAGAGTTGGCAATTTTACTTCCGGCGTGGAGTTCACTCCCCAGAATAAGCCAGGGCAAAATTTGCTGAAAATTTCCTTTTAAATACAAGATTCCCACACAACCTTTAATGAGTTGAACGGTTCCCGGTTGGGAATGGGAGCGATGCCGGGTCTGGGTGAATTTCCAGTAATAAGGAAGGATGCGAAACGAAGGCTCTGCCGGTAACTCAAAATGGGTATGGGGAAACAGGCGAGCGAAGCGCTCCCGAAATAGTTTGAGAAACTGCTGCTCGGTTAAGAAGGTTCGGTTGGATTTTTTCCCGGGGTGGAAGGGTAAAGGAGTCAGGAACTCCAGTGCCATTTCGCCTTCGGTTTTTAGGGAAGGCATTTCGGCAACAAGCTGCATCAGGTTGCGGGTTTCCGGGGGATGTTGTTCGATGAGTTGATAGTTTCGCTCCGTATCGGGATTTCGGAAATAGTGCTCCCCGGCTTCCGCCCATTTGTGTACCTGGTCTCGCTCTGCGCGGCATAAGATGACGTGAACCGGTATTCGGCTTCCGGGGCGGGGTTTATAGGTAAATCGTTTTCCGGGAAGATGAAAAAAAACTATCGGGCGATTCGGTGCGGTGGTGTTCCCAAATGCTCGGGCGGAAATGGCTTTAATGATGGCTTCGAATATCGAGAGGACGGATGCTCTCGCTCCCGGAACCATGCGGGTGTTCATGAACTCCAGTTGCAACCGGTACCAGGAGAGTTCTTGCCAGGAGGAAGGCAGGGAAATCATAGGCGGCTGCTTATTTTTTACTTGATGAAATTGTTTATTGGCGCTTCTTGCAATACCGGCGCTCTTTTTACACACATCGAATTTTTCCGGCCCGGTAAAGCCGAAGGACGGTAGCCGCAGGCTTTACGCCTGCGGTAAATAGTCTCAACCCTCCCCGCACCTTTGCCCTCCCTGGCGGTGCCGGGATTTCGGCCTTCCTGGCCTCAACTGGCACCGGGGCTGTCCTCTCGAACTCAGTTGTATGGTGCAACTGAAAGGGTACTACGTCTCACCCCCCGGCACCGGGGCTGTCCTCTCGAACTCAGTTGTATGGTGCAACTGAAAGGGTACTACGTCTCACCCCCCGGCACCGGGGCTGTCCTCTCGGACTCAGTTGTATGGTGCAACTGAAAGGGTACTACGTCTCACCCCCCGGCACCGGGGCTGTCCTAACATTTTGTAGCACGCCTCTCCCGAGGCGTTATGCTGCGCAAGCAGCATTCTTTTAACCACCCACCTCCGAAGCGCTTCTTGCAATACCGGCGCTCTTTTTACACACATCGAATTTTTCCGGCCCGGTAAAGCCGAAGGACGGTAGCCGCAGGCTTTACGCCTGCGGTAAACAGTCTCAACCCTCCCCGCACCTTTTGCCCTCCCTGGCGGTGCCGGGATTTCGGCCTTCCCGGCCTCAACCGGCACCGGGGCTGTCCTCTCGAACATAAGCTTGGAAGTCGGACCAGGCCTAAAAGCAATGTCTCAACCCCCGGCACCGGGGCTGTCCTCTCGGACTGTACCGTTTTTAAACTTCGTTATTTCGTAAGCTACAACCGCAAAATTCAGAACCCCGGTAAAATGGCACCCGTTTTGGCCAAAAATGCGGGAGGTTCTGAATACCCGGTTGTTTAAGCCCAACCGGATTGCTTTTTTCCTGCCACCTCATCCTTTATTTTCCGGGACAACAAACTGCCCGTAACCCACATTGGTTTTGGCTCCAATGCCCAGGGTGAGCAATATTTTCTGGAACAAACGCTTTTTTTGTTCAGCAGAGATAATTCCATTATGCAGCCGAAACTGAAAACAAAAGGTTACCTCCGGCAGTACTTTCAGGAACTGCAGGGGCGTGGGATTGGAAAAGGCATCCAGTTCCGGTCGGCGCGGGTTACCGGTGTGCTTGTGCGGAGTGATGTAATCGTTCCCTAGAATGTGCCCCGTCTTTCCGTCCCTTCCGGGATGAGTGGAGTGCACGATATAGGCTTCATAAAAAACGTCCCGCTGGTAAATGCTTAAAAACTTTTGTTTCTGCTTCTCACCGGATTTTTCTTCCTCAAACTTTTTTCCTTCGAAAATTTCATATTCCAGGTCATCAATCCGGTTTTCTCCAAAAGATTTTACAGGAATTCCTTCTTCTTCCATTTCTTTATTCACTTCCTCTAAAAGCATGAAGATAAATTTGGCTTTGTCGCTGTCTCGTTTCTTCCCGGAGTTGGGAAACGCCGAGCGCAGCGCACCTTTTACAGACGAGCCGGGAATTACCGGCAGACCGGTGGTGTGGTCAAAGTAAAAACCTAATTTGAACTCCTCTTTCAACCCCATCTCGTGCGCATATCCCGCACCAATTAACAAACCGGGATAGGTGGTGGTTAATAAAAACGTCTGGTTTGCTTCCGGAATGCGCAAAGATTCCAGATAGGTTTCCCATTGGGAATCATTTTCGGGAATGACCGAGTGTTCAACCAATTCTTTAAAAATTTCTTTCTCGAATTTTATTTGAGCCGGTTCGGAATCTTCTTTTTTATCTACCAACCACTCTTTCCACTGGATTTTTTTGGAATCAAAAGCTTTCCGATAAAACAGCCATCCTAAATTGGGTTGTTTATTCATGATTCTTCTTCTTTTTTAAGTTTAAAGGTTCGCAGGGATAGTTTTAAAGCAATGGTGGCATTCATTACCCGTTGTTTAAATAAGTTCTTGTCTCTTTCGTATTCGTCAATAATCTGACAGAGCAATTCTTCGTTTTTATCTTTAATTTTTTCTTTTGATTTATCCTTTTTAAATCCGCCCTGCTCCTGTACCAGTTTCACGAGTATTTTTATCAATCGGCTTTTGTCCGTTTCGCTCTCGGACGATTTTAGATACAGGGCGCAGGCGGGTAGAGCACCGGACTGGATGAGGGCACCGCCAAAAGCAGAAAGGGCGGAAAGATATCCGCCGGGTATGGCACCGGTTGCCGTTAATTCCTTTTTAAATTCTTCCTCCACCAGCTCTAACGCCGGTTTAATCAGTCTGTCCACCTGTTTGTTCTTCATGGTTACTCCATTCCAGTTAAATGTTTATTACTTTACACATGCCATAACCAATGGTGGCATTGCCACCCACCTGTAGAATCTGCTTCCAGTTCAAATTATTTAATTCGTCCCATAATTTTCTAACATCTTCCGCAATAGGATAACTTAAAAAGCTGTAAAACCGGGTCTCCCGGGGTACCACCTCTTCGTACCACAAATTAACGCTGATGCCGTTTTCCAGATTGTTCCGGGCAATCACCGGTAACTCCCGGCACAGAGTTTTCAAATCATCATCGTGGAGCAGGGCGATGTCCTTTCCCAATAACTCTTCGGCTGACTTAACATCCTCATTTTTAATTTTCGCTTCCAATTCTCCATTTTCTAGAAAAATTTTTTCATCCGTATCCTCATTAAAAATAATGGGTTCTCCTTTTTGAACAGAAGTATCTAATAATGGTTTAAATTCCCCTTCAAATTCGTTGCGCTTATCTCGAGATATAAACAGTTCCACCTTCTCCAGAAACTCCTGTAATCGTTCCGGTGAGGTTGCCCGGAAAAACGGACGTACATTACTGCGTACCGGTAGCACCAGCAGGTGTGCTTCGTAAAACAGATGAGTTCCCTGCGTGAATTGGGGAGCGGCATTTTTCTCCTTTTCCTCTGCTTCTTTTTTATTTTCCACCGGGTTGATTTTAGCAGAACCGAATATTTCTTCAACCTTACTGTCCCGGTGTCCTTTTAGCGGTTCATCCGGGTTTTTTAGAAAAGCCAGTAATTCCCGAAATGCTCCTTTTATTCCGCTGCTGTGAATCACCGGAAACTCGGTGATGGGATCCCGCTGCACAATTTTGTCCACAATGCCGTAGGTGGTATCCCCGCTTCCTACATGGGCGTTGGTTAAACAACGCAGTAAAAATAAGTCGGTTGTGATGTGTGTTCCATTCATGGCCTTCCTCATGGCTTTATAAGTTAACGTACGATGTGGGTGGTTTAATTTCACTATTGACCACTGCATAAAAATTGTAACCAATCTGGCGAAATAATTTTTTATCCAGCTCCCGTGCGATCCCGCTCACCCTGTCCGGCTCTACGTACAACACCGAGCCCCGCTTGAGCAAATTGTATTTTGCACTTTTACGGGCTGCTTCCGCATCTTCTCTTGATAAATTTGCATATTTTTCGGTATTTCTCACATCAGTACGGATAAAGCGAAAATCTACGGTTTCGGTGAGTGCGAAAAAGGTATGCTGATAAACTGTATTACTCACAAAGGCGTCGCTGAGCAGAATAATTTTTTGCCAGGGTCCCACGGACTGCTGCAATTTCAAATCCTTGGAAAAGAAAAAATCATCAAGGGTGCGGTTATCATCTGCCATAGGTTGGACGTGCATTTTAAATTGAGAACGCTCTTTTCCCAGAGTCACCTGGGTGGATTGCAACACGTCCTCGGAACCAGTGTTTAATTCCCCGGGTATTTGCGAGTCCTCTATTTCCACATAAAAAGCAAACTTCCAATCCCCTTTGAAATACATGAAATATTGCTTGTAATAGCCTCCCTCGTCTTCTGCGCCGCTCTGGTCTTTCCATACTCCGGGTTGGGGAGAACTCTCGAAGATGGCTTCTTCAGAAACAGTTTCGCCGTTTTCGGCAATCCATTGCACATCAATTCCCGTTTTGGGATCATATCCATATAAACGTGGGATAGATTCCTTTTCCCCGCCGCTATTCAAAAAAACCGCTCTGCCACTTTCCTCATCCAGGGTAAAATTGCAGTCCAGCGGAGCCGGAAAATAGCGCATTTCTCCCTTCATAAGAAACACCGGTGAAAGCCGGCGGATAATTCCGGAATCTTGCTCTTTACATGAATCGTTTATATGGAAACTTTGTGTTCCAATTAAGCGAACGGCGTGTTGTTTGTTTGTGATCTGCCCCTTCTTTTTATAGTCGATTAAACCGTATCTGTCCAATATTGCTTTACGCAACATCCCCAGAAGGGTGGTTTGCTGGGGAAAACGCTCGGAACGAATGAGATAATTATCGTTTCCGATTGTGCCAAAAGTTTTTTCGCCCCCGAAAAAGAATTTTGTTAACGGAGTTAAGGTAATGCGGTACACGCGACTCATATTTCTTCTCCCTTTAAAAAACTTACGGTGCGCAACAGTCCAAATAATTGGTGAATGGATTTTTCGGCTGCGGTACTTCCCTGAAGATGTTTCTGAATTTTTTCTACATCGGTGTAAACAGCCGGAATTAACTCGCCTACCCATTGCAGGTAGGGTCGGAGATTCCCGTCATCATCCAGATGAATGGATTCGTTAAAGCTATTGACCATAAAGTTGGCTACTCGCTGGGGTTCTTTTCCGATGTGAGCCAGTAGTCCTTCGCTGGCGCGCAGTTTGTAAACCACCGATTTCAGCATCTCCTTTTCATTTTCCGTGTCAGGGTCGTGATTCATGATTTTTTTGAAATGCTGATATGTTTGCGAGTGAAAATTGAATATTCCACCGAATTGATTCCCGCTATGTTTCTGGATGGTGTAAGCCAGAGCGTTTTTCCCCGGTACCTTTTTGGCAATTCCGAACAGATGGTATCGAGCCTGCTCCAGGGATTCGCCCATGGGAAAGGCGTAATAGGTAATGGAGACGCCAAAGGAGAGGCTGGGGTTGTGCTCACTGTATTCGGCCATGGACGTTTTAAATTCCTGGTCCAGCATTTCCAGTAGATCAAAAATATGATAGCCATTTTTGTCTCCGGGCTGGCGAGCTTTCATCATGGAAACCGGTGCGAAGAAAAGCAGGTCGTCGCCTCCGGCATACACCGGCGCTCCGCCGTACTGGTGAATTTTAAGCGCTGCCCTGGCAGCAAATCGGGTGAGCTTCTCACTGAATGTTCGGATTTGTTCAGGGTCGGTACCGATTTCTTCCAGGATGCTTCCCACATTATCCCCGTCAGCATAAACAATGGCAACATACTTGTGGTAAGTTCGAAAATGGTCTTCGAAGGTTGAGTCTCTCGATAACTCGGCAAGAAATTCTTTTTCCTCTAGAAGTTCATCTTTGATATCGGTAGGGATATTTTTAGTTTCTTCCGATTCTTTCGAATCTTTACCGGAACTATCCTTAAACACCCCAATCTTCTTGAGATATTTTATTAAATATTCTGAATATTCATTTTTTACTTTATTAATATATCCCAATTCCCGGGTAGAAACCTCCACCAGAGAATCGAAACCAAAGCGTGTTACTTCCGGAATGGCCGGATGTGCCGGATGTTTGTAACCGCCAAAGGCTTCGGTAATTAATTCTTCAGATTCATTAATTCTGTCAAGGAAACGAAATAAGGATTTCTTTTCATCTTCCCGGGGAAAATTACTTTGCAGTTCCAGCGTGTCCAGAAGAGGAGAGAGGGAAAAGATAATATTTTCATCTTCCGGTAATTCTTTAAGAAGAAAATAAATCTGGAAATATTGTTGAAGTTCGTTTAGCGTGTTCTTCAAACCTAAACTTTTGACAGAACTTATGAGTTTATCTATCTTTTCCAGGGCTTCATTGGCGGCTTTTTGCGTTTTTTGTAAAATATTCGTTTTCTGGTCTTCGTCAATCAGTATGTACAGGCGATCCGGGAAAAGACCTGTACCCAGTTTCATAATCTGTTTTATATTTTCATCGTTATCTAAAGATGAACTCCATTTCGGGGGACACGCATTCCATTCAAATAAATCCGGATAGGGAAGTAAAATATTTTCCCGTTTGATGGCATTTTCTTGAATCAGTTTGCAGATGATGTCGCGCATGATTCGCGAAAACAGATAACTGGCACCCCATAACTCCCGGGTGTGTCGGGTATTTAACAGGGTTTTAACGATAGGGCCGGTGGTGAGAGCGAGGTATGTTTTCATGATGTTTTCTCGATTTTAATTTTTTGATAACCGTGATGTTGAGCAACTGTTTTTGAATTTTTATTTTCCCAATTAGAAACATCTTCAAAATTTTCTCCTAACCATGGAGAATCCAGAAAATTACAAAGGCTAAAATTTTCGGGGATTTCAAGTGTAAATAATTCTTTATTAATTTTTTTATTTCTTATTTTAGCTTTTAAAGTAAAGGAATATTCTCTTTTATTATCTTGCCCTTTTGTCCATAATTGTTGTGGAATTTTATAACATATTAAATAAATTCTATTGTCAAAAATTTTAAAAGTAACTGGAGATTTAAAACGTTCTATTTTATTTTCTTTTTCCTTTTCTTTATTGTTTATTTCAATAATTACCGAATTGTTTGCATCATGCACACCGTATTCATTATGTTGCGCTAACCCTAATAAGGCTCTTAAATACTTATAATTTTCTGGTTTTAATTTATTTTTTTGGGAAACATCACTGTCTGATTCACATCCAGCTATCCGATTATATGTAATATTTTTATTTTTTCTTAAAGCATTCCAAACATCCGGAAATTTGTCGTGAATTTCTTTTTTAATTCGTCGTTTTTCCCATCTAATATTATCTGACTTGCAGAAATACTTCATCAAATCTGATTTATAATAC
>JALXCH010000174.1 GCA_026991005.1 Calditrichia bacterium
TCCGGATCGGGAAGCCCCAGATCCATGATAACCACATCATAGGTGCTGGATTCCATGCTCTGAAGTGCTTCGTCGTGGGAAGTGCAAAAGGTGGGTTCACACACTCCCTTTAACCAGATTTTGTACAGCCGCCGCCAGTTAAGCTGGTCTTCTACAATCAGAACGCGAGGTAGAATATCCATGGCACAATCTGGTTAAAATTCAATTTTCACAATTACCGGAATTTCCTGGCGAAGTTGCTGGAGCCATTTCTGGAATTCCTGCGTTTGCTTGTACTGCAGCGCCCACTGTTCAATCTGCTCCCAATCTTTGTCCAGCGACAGCTCCCGGGCCTGAATGCGTTTGTTTAACCGGATGATATGATAGCCAAAATCGGTGCGGAAGGGTTCGCTAATTTCGCCTTCCTTCAAATTCTTTACCGCCTCTTCAAATTCCTTAATCTGAAATCCACCTTCCTGGAAAGTGCCCAGGTGGCCGTGGTCTTTCTGCACGTTGGGATCATCGGAATATTTTAGCGCCATCTCTTCGAAGGTGGCTTTTCCGTCCAGAATTTCTTGCCGAATTTCTTTTAATTTATTGATGACCCGTTGTTCATCTTCCGGAGTAGGCTGCAATTGAATCAGAATGTGGCGCACGTGAATGCGCTCGCCCTGGCGCTCCAGTAACTGGATGATGTGAAACCCAAACTGAGTTTGCACAATATCCGAAATTTCGCCCGGCTTCAAGGCAAATGCCGCTTCCTCAAATTCCTTGACCAGCGTGCCGCGGGAGACAAATCCCAAATCCCCTCCGTTGGCTGCCGTTCCCGGATCTTCGGAATATTTCCGAGCCAGTTCGGCGAAATCGGCACCCTCGTCTAATTTCTTCTTAATCTCCAGAATTTTCTGATACGCTTTCTGCACACTCTCTTCGCTGGGGGTTACCTGCATCAGAATGTGGCTGATGTCCACGCTGGGTTCGACCCGGGGCAGGCTGTCTCTGTGAGTTTGGTAGAACTCCTCCACCTCCTTGCGGGAAATTTTGATATTTCCGAACCGCTTCTGTCGCAACATGCTAATGCGCATCTGATTTTCAATCTCTTTGCGCAAATCTTTCTTGATTTTAAAAAGAGGCGCGTTGTAGTACTCTTCCAGCTTCTTCTCCGAACCTGCTTGCTGAATCATGTACTGAATCTGACGCTTCAGGCTCTGATCGACCTGCGCATCATCAACCTTGATGGTATCTTCATCGGCTTTGATGAGCAGCAGTTTGTTGTCGATAAGCGTTTCCAGGAACTGTTTCCCCAGTTTTTTGTACAAATCCGGTCGGCGGGTAATGTCGATGCGTTTCTGAAACGCGTACTGGGTAATGAGGGCGTTGATATCCGAAACCAGCACCACATCGTCCCCCACAATCGAGGCAATCCCATCAATCATTTGTTGGCCCAGAGCCAGTTGGACGAGGACAAGAAAAATCGCAAGCAGTAGAATTCGTTTCTTCATAAAAAAGATCACCTATTCCTTGGTTATGTTTCCGTTATTTTGCATGTTCCAGGTGTATTTCAACGCTGGAATTGGCCTGGAGTTTCTTCACCAGTTTATCCCGTTCCTGCAACCGTTTGATGTTCAGTAAGCGCAAACGGATTTCATCCTTCACCAGGTCCAGGCTACGGTAACTGCCTTTGGGCTGGCGATCCAGCATCTGAAAATAGTAAAACCCCCCTTCTATTTTGATGGGACCATAGATTTTCCCGGTGCGTCCGTTTTTCACCGGTTGCTGGATTTCTTTCCGGAGTTCGGAAACAGGGACGTAGCCCAGATCTCCGTTCTTCTCCATTAAACGGTTCATCTGGCTGTCCAGATAGTTTTTCTTAATCACATCCATCAGAAATTCACTCTCCCGAATATCCTTTACAATCGCCCGATCCAGCGTTTCCAGATACAACTGCACCAGATGGACTTCATCATCATCCCGTTTGAATTCTTCTTTGTGTTTCTCGTAGTAATTCACCAGCTCTTCATCCGTTACCTGAAGATGTTGGGGCATCCGGGCGTCCAGATAGGCCTGAGCCAGCATCTCTTTTTCCACATTATGCAAAGCCCATTTCTGGTAAGGGGTCAGTTCCATCTTTTTTTGCCGGGCAGCCTGAGCTAGCAGGGTGTTGCGTACCCAGATGTCCACATACTGCCGAAGTAGTAAATCCTTCTGGTCTTCCTGAACATTGTGAGGCATCCACTCCAGCAACTGCTCGCGGGTGAGTATCTCGTCCCCCACCCGGGCAACAATCTCAATTTCCGGTACCGATTTCTTCTGACACCCCCAGAGGAAGAGGTTCCAGATTGCCAGAATAAGAAACACATGTTTCAGTAAAAATGGAAGTTTCATTATTATTCCCGGAGTTTAAGTATGAATAAACCCATCCGAAGTACCCGGTTCGCCGGGCTGTTTAACTCAAATTCCGCAATAGATAATCGTTAATCCAGTAGATGTACCGTTTACGGAGCTCTTCGGTAATTTTCTCGCGCCGTTTCATAATTTTGTTGCGGCGGACGTATCCTTCCACCAACCCACGCACTTCCTGCAGTGTCTTTTGGCGCTCGGGACGATAATCCCCGGTCTTCAAGATGTAGTAATAGGCACCGTGCAACATGGGTGGTAAAATCTGATTGGGACCTGCTTCGAACACTTTGTTCATCAAGTTCCCCAGCGTGGTGGAGTTTTTGGTCTGGTACCCCAAATCGCCACCGCGTTTTTTCATAATCGCCTTCTCGGTGTATTGTTTGGCCAGCTCGGTAAAATCTTTTCCGTTCAGCGCCATCTGATAAATCTTCTGCGCCAGCTTTTTATCCTTCACGGCAATTTCCCACACCCGAATTTTGGCCGGTTCAATGTAATCCTGTTTGTGCTTTTCGTAATAGTCCATCACTTCGGTGGCGTTGTAAGTCACCTTGTCGCGGATTTCCTTTTGCTCGAACAATTCTTTCAGCTTGTTCCGTTTGAGGGCTTCGATCTGTCTGGCAATATCGGGAACTTCATCGTACCCTCGTTTTTTGGCAACCTGCACCCAGGCCTGATAAGCCATGTGGTTGTCCAGTACTTTTTTCATCTGTTCCAGATTGGTGTACCGCTGGTAGAAGCGATGAAACCGCCCGCGGAACTGAGTAATGAAGTAATCGCCGGTAATCTCCAGAGAACCCACTTTTGCCAGCAATAATTTTCGCTTTTCGGAGGGGAAGCTATCGTCGCTCTTCGGTTTTTTACTGGCCCATTCCCGAACCGCGTTCACAAATTCCTGAATGGCATCTTCGTGAATTTCGGTGCCAACCTCTTTTTTGAATTCTTCCGTGTACTTCTGGTAAAGTTTGTCTCCTTCGCCCCGGAAGTACCGCTGGTAGAGTAATCGTTTAATATCGTTTCGAGCTTCCTCAAAACTCTGTCCCGAAGGCTGATTCCGCATCGTCACCACCTTTAGGATGTAAATTCCGTTATCGGTAACGACGGGACCCACCACATCTCCGGTGTTTGCCTGAAGCATGGCTTTATCCACTTCCGGGTCCAATCCTCCGGGATTGTAAGGATCGATGACCCCCTTTTTCCCTTTCAGGAAGTTGGCATCGGTGTATTTTTCCGAAAGGCGTTCGGCACTCTCGCCTTTTTTAATGCGCTCCACAATTTCGTTGGCCAGCGCTATTGCCTCCTCCTTACTCCGCTCGTTTTTAATCTTTTCCGAGGTTTTGTAGCCCAATACGACGGCCACTACCTTAATTCGCTTTTGCTCCAGATCATAAATGGTGCGCATCAGGCTTTCCGGCACCAGTTTATCCACAATCAGCTCTTCGTACATGCGCTGTGCCATCAGGTTGTTCGCCCGGGCAGAAATTTCGTTCACAAATTCCGGCAGCGTATCCAGCCCCAATTCCCGGGCACGAATAATCCGTAACCGTTCATCAATTAATGATTGCAAAAACTTCTTGCGATCCTTGATCGAAATTTTATCCAGCTTCTCTGTCCCATATTCTTTGGATAATCCCAGTTTAAATTCTTCCAGACCAATCTTCTCCTTACCCACTTTTGCCACAACATCGGGCTTTTTTCCGCAACCGGAAAGGATCATCAAAGTAAAAAGGAAAATGATTCCCGCAATTCCCAATCGTCTCATTCTGTGCCCTCCTGTATCGACACGGTTTGGTTTAGCCATATTTTATATTTTTGGATAAATATACTAAATCATTTACCACCATTAAACGCATCTGTAAAGCAATCAATTCAAGTAATTTATTATAACCTTTAATTCTCAATCGCACATCTTTTATGATTGCGAGCAGAACGCAATTTAGCGAAGCAATCCTTTGTTCGGACAGTTCTATTACAGAAAGAATATTCGAGATTGCTTCGGTGCTGTATGCCTCGCATTGACAATAGAGCACAAAGGGTTTCAATTGTCCCTTCGGGACAAATTTCCAGGTAATGGGGCTTTATTTCCCATATTTGAAAATATGGGCTATTTGCATTCCATCGCTTCGCGATGTTTACTGTACAGGTAATTTTTGAAATCGTCCCGACAGGGACGGAATGCCAATGCGCAGCATTCTGAGAATAGCCCACAAATTCATTTGTGGGAAACAAATCATTCACCCCATAAACCCGTCCCGGAAGGGACGGGATGACACTTCTCCTGATAATCTCTCCCTTTTCAATTCAATGATTACAGTGTTTTCAGACTTATCAATCGCCAATAAATCTAACGGACCTAATTTAGTTATAACTTGTTTCCCTATGATTACTAAATCAGACCCAACAATAGACGGATTGGAAATAATCCATTTTTCTAAATCATAAGGTTCGGTCCGTCCTTCTTGAGCCAAGTTAGTTTCAATAGATAACAATTTACCATCTAATATCTGCCATGTTTTAATTTCGGTGGCCATTACTATTTTCTATATATTTTAATGTTAACATCCATTTTAATAACCTGAGAAAATATGAGAAGCCTATAAATTTTGCAAGAAGTTTTTTGCAAAACCGAGCATGTCCTCCATGGTTCGTCCCTTCAGGGGAACATGAATTTTTAGCCCGTTACTCTGGCTAAACTGAATTTTGGCCATCTGCTGGTTTAAATACCGGGGAAGTTCTTTCTCCACAAAGAAATCGCTTTCGCCCACCCGTTCGTCAATGGTGAGGATCATTTTGTTCCGGTCGATTTTCACCTGCTTTACAAAGTGCTGGCTGGCCAGTTTTTTGATTTTCACCATTTCCACCAGTTTCCGTGCCGGGTCGGGCAGCGGTCCAAAGCGGTCGCGCATCTCTTCCACCAATTTCTCGATGCCGCTCAAGCTGTCCAGATGCAGCAAGCGGTGGTAAATCATCACCTTCTCGTTGGAGGAAGGGATGTACTCATCCGGCAAATACATATCGGCGTTTATCTCCACCGTGGCATCCACCTGGGGGAGTTTCGGTTTTCGGGCGAGTAAAGATTCGGGAAGATTTTCCTCCTGGAGGCGCTCCACCGTCTCGCGCAAAATTTTCTGGTACAGGTCGAACCCCACTGCATTGATGAAGCCACTTTGCTGATGCCCCAGCAGATTTCCCGCCCCCCGAATTTCCAGATCTCGCATGGCGATTTTTAAACCGGAACCCAGATCGGTAAATTCCTCGATGGCATACAACCGCTTCATGGCGGTTTCGCTTAACTTTTCCGTGGGAGGAATAAGCAGATAGGCATACGCCTGGCGTTCGGAACGCCCTACCCGCCCCCGGAGCTGGTAAAGCTGTGCCAGCCCAAAACGGTCCGCGCGATTGATGATAATGGTGTTGCAGTTGGGTAAATCCAACCCGTTTTCAATGATCATGGTGGAGACCAGCACGTCGTATTTCCCCTCGTAAAAATCGTTCATCACCCGCTCCAGTTCCCGTTCTTTCATCTGGCCGTGGGCAATGGCGATGCGCGCCCGGGGCACAATTTGCTTCACCAGTGCCGCAATTCCCTCGATGGTTTGCACCCGATTGTGCACAAAAAATACCTGCCCACCCCGTTCCATCTCGTAGGTAATGGCTTTGTAGATTAAATCTTCGTCCCAGGTGGCAATTTCGGTAATAATGGGCAGCCGGTTCCGCGGTGGGGTATCGATGTTGGAGAGGTCCCGGGCACCCATCAGGCTCATTTGCAGAGTGCGGGGGATGGGAGTCGCCGTGAGCGTGAGGGTGTCCACATTCACCCGTAATTTTCGCAATTTTTCCTTGTGGGAAACCCCAAACTGCTGTTCTTCATCGATGATCAGCAGTCCCAGATCTTTGAAATTGACATCCTTGGAAAGCAGACGGTGGGTACCGATGATGATATCCACGTCCCCGGATTGTAACCGTTCCAGCACCTGACGCTGCTCCCGGGGAGTGCGAAACCGGGAAAGCACTTCGATATTGACCGGGAAATTGCGCAACCGCTCCCGGAAGGTGTGAAAATGCTGCTGGGCCAGAATGGTGGTGGGAACCAGCACCGCCACCTGCTTTCCATCCATCACGGCTTTAAACGCCGCCCGAATTGCCACCTCGGTTTTGCCGAAGCCCACATCCCCGCACACCAATCGATCCATGGGGCGGGGTTGCTCCATATCCTCCTTCACCTCACGGGTTGCTCGAATCTGGTCGGGAGTATCGGGATACATGAACGACGCTTCCAGTTCCTTTTGCCACACCGTATCCCCGGAGAAGGCAAACCCCTCGCTGCTCATTCGTTTGGCGTACAATTGCACCAGATCCCGGGCGATGGTTTCGGTGGCTTTGCGGGTGCGCTCTTTGGTGCGTTCCCAATCCGCACTACCCAGCCGGGTAAGCTGGGGTTTGTAACCTTCCTCGCTCACATATTTTTGAATGCGATTTAATTTATCCAGCGTAACGTACAGCACATCGTGATTGGCATACTCCAGCTTCACGCAATCCTTTTGCACCCCAGCCACGGTGAGCCGCTCGGTGCCCACAAAGCGACCGATGCCGTAATCCACGTGCACCACGTAATCTCCGTATTGCAGGCTGTTCAACTGGCGGATGAGGCTGCCGGTCACGCGCAGTTTGCGCCGGTGTTTGCGCAATTTCAGACGATTAAAAATTTCGTGCTCGGTAAGGATTTCCATCCGCTGGGCGGGAATGGAAAATCCCCGATGAATGTCCCCTTCCACAAACCGGATGGGAGGCACACGCCCCATTTCTTCAGAAATGATCTCCTCCAGCCGTTCGCGACGGGAAGGTTTGTCGTACACAATGTACATTTGTGTT
>JALXCH010000175.1 GCA_026991005.1 Calditrichia bacterium
TTGAGCTTTGAATTTTTGAATAAAAACATTTTAATTAGGCGGGATCGTGCAATTATTACGATTTGTTGATGTAAAAAAAGCAATTTTTTGAAGGTCTAAAAAGCCAATCAAGATGCAAAAGAATAAAAGCAATAAATTTACCTCAGGAGTGCGAAGCACTCACACATGAAGAGCCCGGGGCGAAGCCCCGGGAATAAAAATTAACACAAAAAAAAGCCCTGAAAGGGCGTCACACTGTAAATTGGATTGAGAATTTTGAATGTATCTCTTTAACCTCAGGATTCACTGAAATTAATAGAACCACGAATCACACGAATTGGCACGAAAAAAAATAATTGTTTATTACAGATTGCAATCTGGAATTTGGATTTTTTTTGTGATTCAAAATTTGTTGTATGGTATTTTGGTTTTGTAATTTTAGAGTAACATTTCCAGCGGCACTCTCTTTAGACGAATAAAAAATATTCCATGCAATGCAAAAGAGATTCTTCGCTACGCTAACGCTCCGTTCAGAATGACAGGGAAGGAAGAATGGTGTTTCTGTTATTCTTAACCCTCGCCATAGGCAAAAGTAAAGAATCTCATTTGGTAGTGGATAGGGGAGGTAGAGATTCTTCGTCGTCCCGCGTTGCGGGACTCCTCAGAATGACAGGAAAGAGCCCTGCATTGTCATTCTGAACCCCGCCACAGGCGAGGGTGAAAATCTTCCATTTGAAATTAAAAATTTTAAACGACATCCTTTGCGCCCTTCGCGCCTCCGTTGCGCTCTTTGCGTTTAAATAAAATCAACCGCAGTTTTAGAGATTCTTCGCTCCGCTGCCGCTGCGCTCAGAATGACAGGGATGGAGAAAATGTGTGGCGGTCATTCTGATTTTAAATGAAAAATGTAAAATAAAACCCTTAGCGAGCTTTGCGCCTCCCTTGCGCACTTTGCGGTTCTAAAAATTAAATTCAGATTTCATTCCACTGGATGTTACCCGAGACGGGTTCTGCCCGCAGAATCCTACGGATGAATGCACGGGCAGCATTCTTCGGAATATGCAAATTAGCATTTGAACGGTATTTGTCCTAAGTGTCATTTCAGGAAGAAAGAACGGGCACAATACCCATGGAAAGTTCGGATTACTTTAATACCCAAAAATTAAGGCTTTGGCCTAAAATTCTAATTTCTTTTCAACGATTTCTTTCTATTTTTTGTTGCTTGAAGTGATTAAATTAGAACGATAAGGAAATTTTCTTCTTTACAAATTTTCAAAAATTTCCTATTATTCGAAAAATAAGCAAAGGAAGAGACATGATTTTTGGTATCCCGCGAGAAGTGAAACCCGACGAGTATCGAGTAGGCGCCATGCCTTTTCTGGTAAAAGAACTCACCAGACGGAATCATCAGGTGTATGTGGAAACCGGAGCAGGGGATTTTTGTAATGCTTCGGACTCCAGTTACGAGCATGCCGGAGCTAAAATCTTACCCTCGCCCGAGAAATTGTATGCCTCGGTGGATGCCATCCTCAAAGTGCGAGAGCCCCAGCCCGTAGAATATGATCTGATTTCCCCTGACCAGATTATTTTCGCCTTTTTCCATTTTGTCCGGAATCCGGAGCTGGTGAAAACCATGGCCGCCCGGGGAAGCACCTCCTTTGCTTACGAATTTGTGGAAGATGACAATGGGGAACATCCCATTAGCCGCCCCATCAGTCGCATTACCGGGCAGATGGCAACTTTAAACGGCGCTTTTTATTTGCAGAAGCATGCGGGAGGGCGGGGGATTGTGCTGGGGCAGGTCACCGGTTCTCCTACCGCCCAGGTGACCATATTGGGAGCCGGAAATGTGGGGCAACAGGCTGCCATCACCGCAGCCAAACTGGGTGCCCAGGTTACGGTGCTGGATACCAATTTCGAAAAGCTCCAGCAACTGGATGCCTTTAACCTGCACAACGTCTCCACCCTGATTCTTACCGAGGAATTTCTGAAAGAAATCCTTCCCCAAACGGATTTACTCATTTCCTGCATCCAGGTGGCAGACAGAAAAACGCCACGCCTCATTACCCCGGAAATGGTCAAAACCATGCGTTCCGGTTCGGTAATTGTGGATGT
>JALXCH010000176.1 GCA_026991005.1 Calditrichia bacterium
CAGCATGGATCGCTCACATACTACGCTCGTTCGACTACATGACCAAACAGGCAATTATCATGATAAGCTCCTTTCAGCTTATGAGACTCGCCAGCCTTGCCCTGGCGCACCGAATAACACGAATGGGCACGAATGAAAAATATCGAATAATTAGGTTGGGAAATAACCTGCAATATTATTTGGGATTTGGGATTTGAGATTTGGAATTTGATCTGTATTCATGGGCATTTGCTTTTTTCTGACAGGATGAACTGGATTAACAAAGATTAAAAAACCTTTGCATACCTTGTGGTTATTTTTATATGCAACATCCTTTGAAAAATCGTTGCGGTCGCTGCGAACGTAGCGGTTTGTTTATAATCATAAAACCGCAGCGTCCGCCACGAGCGCTACGAAAAAATTTTTATGTTTGTTACGATCACAAGAGGGATTTTCCGGGGATTCTTCCTGGGCATCCGGATGCTACGATAAATTCTTCTTGCAAAATGATTTGTTTAACATTTACTTTAATTACGGTTATTCTTCTTCTTAAACACCTCAATTAACAAATTAATATTCAAAAGCAGTTTCCAGCCGTCAATCTCCCCGGTCATGGGTGTGTAATCATTCAAATAAACAAATGCTTCGTAATCGGCGGGGAAGGCATCCACCCCCAGCGCCGCCTTTTCGGGATTGGGATCGCGAATGAGTGTGTTCTTTCCGTTGGAATACACGGGGTAATAAAAACGCAAGCTTAAAAGCACCGGCTGAAAGATCAATCCCACCGCTATTCCCAAATCCGTGGCAAAAATGGGCTGGCTCTGGTATTTCCCGGTAATGGTTTTGGGTTTGGTATTGGTAACGTACCCATTGTAAGCGCTATTGATGTAAATTTTCCGGTGCAGGAAAGTCGTCAGAAAAACGTCCGCAAAAAAATCGCGGGTACGGAATAACTGCTGATGGAATTCCAGAAAATATTGTTTCAACTCCAGCTCGATGGTACGGGAATCGCCATTGGAAAAATTGGAGGCATCTTTCTTGGAAAAATTAAGCACTCCGGCAGTAATGCTAAAACTCCAGGTTCCGGCATGGCGGTATCCCGCTTCCCAGCCCAACCCTTCGGCGTTCTGAAATCCCGCCAGTTCATTCACCTGATACCGGCTGTTCACCATATTGTACGTTTCCTTAAACTTCTGGAGCTGCGAAGACTGAAAGGTCACCCGCCCAAAACTACTTCCCAGTTGCACGTAATGGTGGCTTTCCCCTGCAAAAAGAACCGTTCCCAGCAACAGGAGAAATCCCAGCACGCTACCTGCGGGGAGGTTTCGACTAATTTTATGCACGCTCATGACCCATCCTCACTGAATAAATAACGTTCCATAGGAATTGCTGGCTGGTAAAGGAAAAGCTTGCGCCAGAGGTTGAGGGTGGTGGCGGTGTCGAATTCACAGTAGCGTTTAATGCGGTTCCATTCCCCTTTACGGTACGCTTCTATGACGCTGGCACCTTTCAAGTCCTCCTTGGGACTGGGAATGTTGTGCAGCTCGGCCAGCACCCCCAGCGGAAGCACCCTCTGCATGTCCCAGTTGTAATACTGCATCATCACATCGAAATGGGGATTGGTACTGTAACGGCGCAGGTCGGCAAATCGCGAGTTCGCCGGTCGCATGCCGTGATGCGCCATGCGTTGCAGAATAAACGGCACATCAAAGTGCAGGCCGTTGTAATGGATGAAAATCCCCTTGTGTCGGGCAATAATATCGTTGAATTGCTGCAAAATGGCCAGTTCGTCATCTCCGTACAGCGATTTTAGATGAATCGCTTCGTCGTTGCCAATGTACCCCATACTGATGCAGATAATCTTACCAAAATCCCCGTGGATACTGGCAAAGTAGTCGTAATCGTAATCCGGGGAATATTCCTGCCGCCGGGCAATTTTCTCGGTAATCTTTTCCTGAATGGTTTCGCTGTAATCGCCCAGTTCCTTTGCCGGAACCGTTTCGATATCAAAAGCCAGATGGGAGGTCACTTTTTTCTCCTTTTTTAGAATCTACAAAATCAACGGGAAAAACGAAACGAAAAGAAGAAAATTGTTCCCATTTTTT
>JALXCH010000177.1:0-1797 GCA_026991005.1 Calditrichia bacterium
TTAACCGTTTAAAAGAGATGATGGAAAGTACCTACAAAACAATAGCCAAATGCTCTTGCATAGCAGGATGTCCTTCGTGTATATATTCTCCTAAATGTGGTAATTCTAATGATTATTTAGACAAAAATTGAAAACATTCTTTTTAAATTTTGTCTAAATTAAATAAAGGATTTCTTAAGAAAAATTTATAATTAATCCATGATTTTATTGTAATTTGGTTTTTTACCTATTTTCAAGTTTTAGACGGAATGGGTTCAATAATAATTCGTGTAAATTCGTGGTATTCGTGGTAGTATGATATTTAAAGAAACGATAGTGGTAGGGGCGGGGCCGGCGGGGAGTGCTTGCGCCGGACGGCTGCGTGAAGCCGGGCGCGAGGTTTTACTGCTGGACAAGCAGCGCTTTCCGCGGCTAAAACTGTGCGCCGGCTGGGTAACTCCCCGGGTGTGGAAACTCCTGAACACCCGACCGGAGGATTACCCCCATACTCTCGTTCGCCTTAACCGCCTGATTTACCACATTCACGGTCGTCGCATTCCCCTTCCCACCCGACAATATTCCATCCGCCGTACGGAGTTCGACCACTGGCTGCTCCAGCGCTCCGGGGCAGAATTCCACCAGCACGAAGTCAGGCACATTCGGCAGGAGAACGGCGAGTACATCATTGATGAAACCTACCGCTGCCGCTATCTGGTGGGAGCCGGAGGTACCAATTGCCCCGTCTATCTCACCTTCTTTAAAAAACACAATCCCCGCAAACCGGAATCCCGCATCGTTACCATGGAAAAAGAATTTCCCTATGCTTACCGGGACAAACAGTGTTACCTGTGGTTTTTCGACCACGACCTGCCGGGATACTCCTGGTATGTTCCCAAAGGGGGTGGATACCTGAATATTGGCATTGGTGGGAAGTTTAGCGAATTACGGAAAAAAGGACAGACCATCCGGCAACATTGGGATTGGTTTCTGGATAAATTGCGAATGCTGGAATTGATTGAAAATCGGAATATTTCTGTCAGTGGCTATGGTTACTATTTGCGTCAACCGTTGCCCGCTCCGCAAATCGGGAATGCCTTTATTTTGGGCGATGCGGCGGGATTGGCCACCATCGATATGGGTGAAGGCATTGGTCCGGCTATCCACAGTGGACTGCTGGCGGCCGAAGCCATACTTTCCGGGAAACCCTATTCCCTGAAGAAAGTGCCCCGGTACAGCCTGTGGGACTTACTCTTCTGGTGGCGGTGGGCCTGATCTGCAAAAACCACTGAAAAAAAACCTTCCAGTTAAGTCTGTTTATGGAAATTTTTCCCTGTACCTGCAGGGAAATTAGAAAGAATGCAGTATTTAAACTGTTATATTGAGCGGGAGAAACATCTCTGCCAGTTTGGGATGGGATTCTTCGCTCCGCTCAGAATGACAGAGGGGAGTATCTTCGGTGTTTTTCCAAAAGATCAGTATCTGACTGTGTCTTCTGTGGTTTTAATTAATCTTCGCATCCAAAAAAGAAAAATCCCGTTCACCCCGTCCCTTCCGGGACGGGTAAATTTTGGGTGGGGGCATTCATTCCCACAAATGGAATTTGTGGGCTAGTTGCACGCCGTCCCTGTCGGGACGGCTTTTTCGGTGTTTTACCTTCCCCTGAATTCATGGAATCCTTGGTATTTTCTAGCAGGGAACATCTAACGATATGGTTAAAATGTACTGAAATATTTTTCGTTGCGTACGTTGCGCCCGCTGCGGTTAATTTTTTGCATTTAAACATTCAAAAATCTTTGCGCACTTTGCGCCTGCGTTGCG
>JALXCH010000177.1:1807-7215 GCA_026991005.1 Calditrichia bacterium
GCTCAGAATGACAGAGGGGAGTATCTTCGGTGTTTTTCCAAAAGATCAGTATCTGACTGTGTCTTCTGTGGTTTTAATTAATCTTCGCATCCAAAAAAGAAAAATCCCGTTCACCCCGTCCCATCCGGGACGGGTAAATTTGGGTGGGGGCATTCATTCCCACAAATGAATTTGTGGTCTAGGTGCAGGCCGCCCCTGTCGGGACGTGTGTTTAGGTGTTTTACCTTCCCCTGAATTCATGGAATCCTTCGTATTTTCTGGCAGGGAACATTTCACGATATGGTTAAAATGTACTGTAATATTTTTCGTTGCGTACGTTGCGCCCGCTGCGGTTAAATTTTTGCATTTGGAAATTCAAAAATCTTGGCGCTCTTCGCGCTTCCGTTGCGCACCTTGCGGTTAAATAAAATCAATAGAGATTCTTCGCTTCGCTGGCGCTGCCCATCCATTGACAGAGAAATAAGCCAACACAGCCATCCTGAACCATCGCCAAAGGCGGGGTAAAAAATTGTAATCGGTCTATCATCACGCCTGGAAGGATTTGAAGCGGAGTGCTCACCTGTACAATTATTTATTTGCAGGTAACCCGACCTATCGCAACAACACTGACTTTTTTATTCTGGATACCGGCACCATATTGGCTTTCAGAAATTTACCCGTGTGGGAATGGGGGTTTTCCATGATCTGTTCCGGAGTGCCCTGGGCGACGATTTCTCCACCCCGGTCTCCGCCTTCCGGGCCCAGATCAATAATCCAGTCTGCATGGGAAATTACCTCCAGATTGTGCTCAATGACCAGAATGGAAGCACCGCGCTGGATGAGGGTGTCGAACGCCTGCAGCAATTTCTGGATGTCGCTGAAATGCAGTCCGGTGGTCGGTTCATCGAAAATAAAAAGGACGTTGCGGTGAGTCCTTTTACTGAGGTGCGCGGCCAATTTGATGCGCTGGGCTTCCCCGCCGGAAAGGGTGGTAGCCGGTTGTCCCAATCGCAAATATCCCAATCCCACTTCCTGAAGGGTTTTTAATTTGCGCACCAGGGAGGGGCGATCGGCAAAGAACTGCACTGCTTCATCCACGCTCATCTGTAAAATATCGTCAACGTTTTTTCCGTGGTACCGCACCTGAAGTATTTCCGATTTAAAGCGCTTCCCCTGGCAGGCTTCGCACTGAATGTACACATCGGCCATGAACAGCATTTCTACTTTAATCATGCCATCTCCCTGGCACACTTCGCAGCGCCCGCCGGGCACATTGAATGAGAAGTGGCCGGGTGTGTAGCCGTGAGCGCGAGCAACCGGTGCAGCTGCCAGAATTTTCCGAATCTCATCGAACGCTTTGATGTAGGTAACGGGATTGCTGCGCGGTGTTCGCCCAATGGGAGATTGATCCACCAATTCCACCCCTTTCAAATAGTCCAGCCCCTTAATCTCGCGATGGGCACCTACCCGCCCCTGGTAGTTCCCGGTTCGGGACAGATAGCCACGATAGAGCACTTCTTCCACCAGGGTACTCTTCCCGGAACCGGAAACCCCGGTCACGCACACCAGCATGTTCAACGGGATGGTGACATCGATGTTTTTCAGATTGTGTTCCCGGGCGCCCAGGATGGTCAGGTTACGTCCCCCGGGGCGGCGCCGTTTGGCGGGCAGAGAAGAAGCGTGCAAGTTCCGTAAATACTGCGCGGTTACGCTGTGGGGGTTCTCCAGGAACTGATGCTGCGTGCCCCGGAAAACCACCTCACCCCCGTATTCACCGGCGGCTGGTCCCATTTCGACAATGTATCCGGCTTCGCGGATGACATCGGCATCGTGTTCCACCACCAGCACCGTATTTCCGGCGCGTACCAGGCTCTTCAGGATGCGGATGAGCCGGTGCGTGTCCCGGGGATGCAGGCCAATAGTCGGTTCATCCAGCACATAGAGGGTGCCGGTAAGAGCCGACCCCAGCGCTGTGGAAAGATTGATGCGCTGGAATTCCCCGCCGCTCAGGGTGTTTGCCCGCCGATCCAGGTGTAGATAATCCAGACCCACATCCACCAGATATTTCAGGCGGGTGCGAATTTCCTTCAGCAGTTGAGCCGCAATTTCTTCCTGGTAAGGAGTCAAGGTAAGATTTTTGAAGAAGCGATACAGTTCCCGGATGTTCATGCGAACCAGTTCGGAGATGTCCTTCCCGGCAATTTTTACTGCCAGTGCTTCCGGACGTAACCGGCGGCCTCCGCACCGGGTGCAGGTAAAATAGCTGCGGTAGCGACTGATAAGCACGCGCACATGCACTTTGTATTTTTTCGTTTCCAGCCAGCGAAAGAATCCCCGAATGCCGGGAAAATCGGGAGTGCCTTCAATAATAAGCTGTTGTTGCTGCGGCGTTAGTTTCTCCCAGGGGACGTCCATGGGAATGCCATAACGGCTGGCGAAATAAGAGAGGCGTGCCAGTAAATGGCTGTACGCCGGGGTGTTCCAGGGCGCGATGGCACCTTCCCGTAAACTTCGGGTAGCATCGGGAATGACTTTGTGCAAATCGATGTCCATCATATCCCCGAAACCCTGACACCCGGGACAGGCACCAAAGGGATTGTTGAAAGAAAAAAGCCGGGGTTCCGGTTCCAGCATGCGGGTGCCGCAATGTTTGCACACAAAATCCTGCCGAAAAGTGTACGGCGTCCCATCTTCCAGAATCAGGGTCATGCTTTCTTCGCCCGCACGGTAGGCGGTTTCGATCGCTTCCATGAGTCGTGTTCGATCCAGAGGCTGGCGTTTGACCGCGCGGGAAACCACCACGTAGGTCTGGGGCAGGGTGAAATCGATGGTGTCGCGGCGCACATCGTAAATATTCCCCTGCTGCCACACCCGCAGAAAACCCTCCTGCTCCAGAAAGCGGGGAATCTTTTCCGGATGTTCCAGCTCGGCGGCGGAGAGGGTAAAGGCAATGTAAAAGCGCGTGCCCTCCGGTAGCGTTTCGATGGTGCGAAATACATCCTCCGGCTGTTCTTTTTTCACCGGGGCGCCACAGTTCATGCAGAACACCTCCCCGATGCGGGCATAAAGCAGGCGCAGGTAATCATAGATTTCGGTCACGGTGCCCACGGTGGAGCGCGGGTTACCGGAAGGTGCTTTTTGTTGAATGGCAATGGCGGGGCAAATTCCGCGGATGGATTGGACATCCGGGCGGGGCATCTTTTTCAGAAACTGGCGGGCGTATGCCGAAAGCGATTCCACATAACGGCGCTGCCCCTCGGCGTACAGGGTATCGAAGGCCAGACTGGACTTCCCCGAACCGCTGGGCCCGCAAATCACCACCAGCTCTCCACGGGGAATCTCCAGACTGATGTTCTTCAGGTTGTGTACTCGTGCCCCTTCTATTTCAATCACTTCTTTGCTCATGGCGCTTCCATCTTCATCGATTTCGCTCTTGCCGTTGGTAGAGCAGCCTGCAATTTACAGAAAATCATCCACCATTCCCAATCCCAAACTCCGAAAATGGGCGTAAAGTTCGGTGGAAATGTGGGAAGGGTTTCTCCTTCCCGGAGGGTTTGCAAACAAAAAGGCGCGGTTTGCTACCGCGCCGTATCTTCGAAATGTTTCCCCGAGCCGCTTCTGTTTACATATTGAATCGCAGAAAAGCGCCGATTCCCTGATGTTCTTTCAGGGCGCTTCCCGGGGGAATTTGCAGAAAATCCCCGTTGTAATTTACCGTGTTTTCCACAATTTCGTCGAAGAGGTCATCCATGAGTTCCGTTTTCGCACCGCACACGGGACACACCTCTTCGTCGATCGTCAGGTAACCGCAGGAGAAGCACTCCCTACCCGGAAGCACCGCATCTTCTTCGATTAATAGCAAGCGAATATTGCCCAGATTGGCATTTTTTAACACCTCCTGAAGCCCCAATACCGCCCGGTTGTTTTTAGCGGCATCGGTGATGAGCTGCTCCACCAGTTCCCGGAACCGCTTTTCGTTTAAGCGATTTTCCGTTTCCCGAATCACCTTTTTCACGGTGTTAATGTTCCAGGCATCGGGGGTGGTATCCACCCGCTCCACAATGCGGCTGGTGATGTAGGAATGCAGATGCCGCTCGAACTCGGGTAAGTATTCACTTTGCCCACCTAAAATGAAGTAATCGAACTGCCGGGCGTTATGGAGCCGGAAAAGCAGGTTCGCCACTCGTTTAAAATGCTGGTGGGTGTGGTAGTCGATGTGGCGCATCACCCGCTTCTCTTCCAGTCCGTACCAGCCTGCCAACCGCACTTTACCCGGTACATCTGCCGAAAGCATCTCGGTAATGTCCAGGATTTCTCCCATGTAATATTCGTATATTTTCGCTTTCTTCCGATCCACAATAGCAAAACAGAAACGGTGGTATTGATTCAGAATGGCCACCAGCGGACGCAAATAGGGATCGGGATCCACGATGATGGCATTCTTAACTTTTTGCGGGAGACGAAACACCTCCCACATCTCGCCTCCCCGGCTGGTAAAAATCGCCAGTCCCCGCTGGTTGCCTTCTACCGCCATGGTTTCTACAAATTGTAAAATTTTGTCGAAATCTTTTTTCAGGGCTTCCTTTTGTTGGTGCCCCAACGTGCTTTTTTCGATCTCGTCATGACGGGACTTAATCAGATCCTTGGTAAGAATACGAATTTTGTCCAAAGTTGTATTTCGTAAATCCGTATTCAGATAGAGACTTACCACCTGAAATTCCGTACTCTGGTAATTCAACAAATCAGTAATCTGCTGGAATGTGATCATTCTGCCTCCTTTTTTGTTTGAATTTTCGTTCCTTTCGTCTTAAAATTAAATGTTTTATATCGATTTCATTTATTAGATAGAACCAGTTTGAGAAAAGTTTCATAAAATAATATTTTTAAATTGAATTGTTGCCCGGCTACCTAAGGTTTAAGCTTTGAATTGACCCAGAGTGAAGGGAAATATTCCCTCGTTATAAAAAGGCAAGGTACCATGTTTCTGATTGACAAATTAGCAGAAGAAAAGATTCAGGCAGCACAGGAGAAAGGTGAATTTCGGCATCTGGCGCTTTCGGGCGTTCCGTATCGCATGGATGGATACCTGTTTGAGGATCCCCGCTATCGGCTGGAGAATAAAATTCTTCGCGACCACAACTTTTTACCGTTGCCGCTGGAGTTGAAAAGGCGCATCGAAGAGAAGCGAGAGGAGGCGGCGGAGCTTATTGCTGCCTTTCGTTCGCGTTACGTATTGCGATTGCAGGAATTACTCGCCGTGCTGGAGGTGGATGTGGGATATCTGGCTCCGGAGTACGAACAACACCTCCCCCGGCATCGGCGATTTTTACAGGATTCCCTGCCGGTGTTTTTTCAGATGCATCCCAGCTCCCGGGTTAAGTTTCAGGTCTTTTTGTTGAATCGTGCCGTGCGCATGCAGCGTTCTCGCC
>JALXCH010000178.1 GCA_026991005.1 Calditrichia bacterium
AACGATGTGGAAGGAATTAAAAACAGGATTCAGGACTTTATCGATGCTTACAACGACGTCATCGATTTTATCAAGACCAACACCATGGTAAATACCACAACTTACGAGCGTGCTGCACTGAGCGGCGATTATTCCATTACGAATTTGAAAATGCAGCTTCGCAGCGAGATGACCACTCCGGTAACAGGGTTAACGGGCGATGTGGCTACCATTCTGGCGCAAATTGGAATCACCACCGACCGCGATGGTAAATTGAGCATTTCCGATTCGGATACCCTGGAAGAATATCTGGAAGGAAAACTGGATGAGGTGGAAGACCTTTTTGCCAGCTCGGACGGATATGCCAACCGGTTACTGAATTTACTGGACGATTACACCGATGGCGAAGGGATTATTGAGAAACGCAGAGATGTGCTGCAGAACCAGATTACGCAGATTAACAATCGCATCGATCGCATGGAAGATATGGTGGATAAAAAAATCGAGAATTATCGGATTCAGTTTGGAAGACTTCAGGCGGCGTATAGTATGTACAGTGCTCAATATGCGAACATGGGCACATTTTTAAGGTCGGGTTTCATTATACCACAATAAGAAGGAGCGAATAAACATGGAAGTTTATTCGGTAAAATCTGGCGAGGACAAAGGGATGGGAAATCCGGTCCCGGAGTTTACTCGTTTACAGGGAAGTAAAAATCACCATCATCCGGTTGCCGCAAAAATTACCATTCAAAGCAACAAGCCGGAGAAAAAGCCGGAGGTGGTGCGGGATTCATTTCCTAAAATGTTAGAAATTGCGCGCAAGGTGGGGGAAAAGTTAAAAACAGCCGGTGTTAGTATTCAGTTCGAGATAAACAAGAATGCGGGCAGAATTGTGATTAAAGTTCTGGATCCCGCTACCGGTAAGGTGGTTCGGAAGATTCCCCCAGAAGCGTACATGAAATCTCTGGAATACTTACACGAAATGGAATCCCGCATGCACCTGCAGGGGATTGAAGTGGATGTTAAATATTAAACCGGGAGATGCCAGTTGGATGGTTTGAATGGTTTGGTGCAGGAAGCAATGGAAATACTGGACACCATTTATATGGCAACCGATATGGGCATTGTGTACCTGCACAAGGGGAAAATAGAAGATTTTCAATCCATGCTCCATGAACGGGAAACACTTTTCCAGCGATTGGTGCAGGTACGAGAACAGATTTTGAACAGATTTTCGGCCCGGATGAAAGATGCAGAAATAGCGGAAATTAATCAGAAAATCGGGAGTAAAATTCAGATAATTGCTAAAGTTGACCGGGAAGCATTCGATATTATAGATAGAATGAAAAAAGATTTGCTGGAGAAAATGAAGCAGGGTCGAAAGGGGAAAGTGTTTTTACAAAAATACCGGGAACAGGTGAATCATCAGAAAATTATTCAAAGGACAATTTAACAGGGATGGTGTTTATAATGAAAATCAAAGATGTCACAACTATTACGAACGTGGCGAGCGTGAATAAAGTGAAGAAGAGCAAACCGGTTGAGCGAAAAAATAATCGGGATAAAATTGAAATTTCCAGGGAAGCGAAAGAATTGTCCAGAGCACACTCCAATTTAACCCCGGAACGTATTGCCGAAATTAACCGGCGTATTCAGGAGAAGTTTTACGATCGGGACGATGTGCTGGATGTTGTGGCCAGCCGTATCCTGAAATCCAGTTTTCTAAAGGACCTGCTCGGTGGTCAGAGTAGTGCCGATGAAGTGGTTTAATCGCAGTTCGTAAACTTTTCCGTTCATTTCTATTTTACTTTTCGAAAATCCGGATCAACGGATATTTACACTCCTGAACTTAATCTCCTGAACCAAACTCTCGAAATCCTGGGATTCAGGAAAAGATATTTTTCCCTCTTCCAAAATTTCTCACCAATCCACCATGCCAGAAGTTTTCTTTCTTGTTTACCCATGAACTTTTTAACCTCTTCGCAGTAAATTTTCATTATCTTGATTTCGTCTGAAATAAACAGGTATATTTAAATCTGGAATTGGAGTAGGTTCGGTGAAGCAAAATCCTGTTTTTAAGAAAATACTGCGAATTGTGAT
>JALXCH010000179.1 GCA_026991005.1 Calditrichia bacterium
TGTAGGTGCGATTCATCAGCTCCAGCACCCGGTCGTTACCTGCCTGAAGTGGCAAATGGATGTGTTTGCACACCTTGGGATTTTCTGCCATCACATGCAGCAGCCGATGGGGGAAATCTTTGGGGTGAGGTGAGGTAAAGCGAATCCGCTCGATCCCCTCTACCTGGCTTACCTGCTCCAGTAAATAGGCAAAGTCGTGTCCCTGGTAGCGGTAGGAATTGACGTTCTGCCCCAGCAGGGTAACCTGCTTATATCCTTCTTCTGCCAGTTGCCGTACCTCTTCCACCACGTTTTCCGGAGGGCGGCTGCGTTCCCGGCCCCGGGTGTAGGGAACCACACAAAATGTACAAAAATTGTTGCATCCTCGCATCACTGCAATCCAGGCATTCACCCCTCCCTGACGTCGGGGATACACATCGGAATAATCCTCGAACTCCGAAAGGGTGACATCGTAGGCTTTCTCTCCCGTTTCTTCCACCTGCCGGAGCAGCCCGGGAAGGCGTTTGTAACTGTCCGGTCCCGCCACAAAATCCAGATTTAAATGGGGATCTTCCAGCAGGGATTTACGAAAATTGGTGGCCATGCACCCCAGCACCCCAATGGTTACTTTGCGTCCTGCCTGTCGATGCCGAATGGCATGGATGCGGTTGTACACCTTGCGGTTGGCATTTTCTCGCACCGAACAGGTGTTGAGCATGACAATGTCCGCCTGACTCTCATCTTCGACAAACTGGTACTGCTCTTTTTCCAGAATAGCTCGCACCAGTTCGGTGTCGTATTCATTCATCTGGCAACCGTACGTTTCTATATAAACTTTTTTCATGGTCTTTGCACAATTGTTTAGTTTACAGAATGATTGAGTTCGAATTTTTGCTCTGGAATTATCCGGCGACAGCTTATATTAACTCCCCGCGCATGGCCTGCCCTTCAATTGCTACCAACCGTACCGGGAGCATCTGATTGGACAAATTCTTCCCGGTTTTTACTTTTACCCGAATGTAAGTATCCGTTAAGCCCGTCCAATCTCCCTTTTTCTGCTGTTCGAAGAGCACCATCTCCTCCTGCCCCAGATGCTGTTCCAGATAAAGGCGCCGTTTGCGTGCGCTGAGTTCACGCAGCAGTTTACTACGCTGTTCAATAACCGGGCGTTCCACTTTTCCACTGAGGTGCCGACTGCGTGCCAGTTTACGTTCGGAGTAACTGAACACGTGGAAGTAGGCTACGGGAAGTTCTTGCAAAAAGGTGTAGGTTTCGGCAAATAATTCCTCGGTTTCTCCCGGGAAACCCACAATCACATCTGTACCCAGACCAATGCCGGGAACCTGCTGTCGGATTCGCTTCACGAAATCCAGGAATTTTTCCCGGGTGTAATGGCGATTCATGCGCTGTAAAATGGTGTTGCTGCCGCTTTGCAGGGGGAGGTGCAGATAACGGCACAGTTTTCCCCGTGGCCAGGTGCGCTGGTATAGCTCCGGTGTAAAGGTAGTCGGTTCGATGGAAGAGATACGAATACGTGCTACACCCTCGATTTGTTCCAGGGCGGTAATCACATCCTGCAGGGTTTTATCCTGATAGCGATACGTTCCGATGTTGATGCCGGTAAGCACCAACTCGCGATGACCGGCCTGAGCCAGTTCCCGGGCTTCCCGAAGGATGTCCTCAAACTCCCGACTACGAGCCCGTCCCCGGGCGTAAGGAATAATGCAGTAGGAGCAGAAAAAATCGCAGCCATCTTGAATTTTAAGATTTGCCCGGGTATGCTGGCGATCGATTCCTGACCCGGGAATGGTAAAGGGCTTTCGGGGGATGGCGGGAACCTCCACCAGTGGTTTTTCTTCAGGAAGAGCGTCTTGCAGAAGCTGGGGGAGATCCATTTTGCGGGCGTTGCCCACCACCCACTGCACACCTGGCAATTGCAACAGTGCTTCGCGCTGAATTTGTGCCTGACACCCCACCAGAGCAACCCGGGCCCGGGGATTCATCCGACGAATTTTATTCACCAGCTTGCGGGTATCGGTGTCCCCGTTCTCGGTAACGGTGCAGGTGTTAACGACCACTACATCCGCTGGCTCCCGAAAATCCACCACACGGAAACCCTGTGCTTCGAAATTGCGCTGAAGGATGGCGGTTTCTGCCTGGTTTAACCGACACCCCAGTGTATAAAAAGAAACTCGGGTATTCATCACCTTACTTCACCTAAAATTGCCCGGAAATATAGGAATAAATGTAGATTAATTCAAATTGGGAATCAAAAATGAGGGAAGAATTGAGAAGGATTAACTGAATGTAGAAAGGTATAGGGCATAGGGCATAGGGCATAGAGCATAGAGCATATCCAGCGTAATGCGCAAACTTTCCTGGTTACTCTCGGGGTGAGCCCGACTAGACTAATGTACAAATATCCCTGTTTGCTTTCGGGATTGAATCTTCCAAGATTCTTATCCCGACTAAAGCGCAAACGTCCCTGTTTGCTTTCGGGATTGAATCTTCCAAGATTCAAAATTACCAGCCTTTAGGGACACGATTTCAGGCATGGGGATTGGGATGAGATGCCTTTTTTAGGTTTGTAATCTGCAGGCGCGAAACCTTTGGAGTTTGGTGTTCGGCTCTTTGTTGTCATTACTTTTACTACCTTTAGCGCACCAACAGCATCTTCCGGGTAAAACGCAAGTTCTGGGTCAAAAGTTGGGCAAAATAAATACCGGATGGCATGGGGTTCCCGACAGTATCGGTACCATCCCAGGTAAATGCGTGAACGCCCGCTGTTCGAAATCCATGAAAAAGAACCTTTACCTCTTTCCCGGCAACATCGTAAACAGCCAGATGGATTTTCCCATCACGGGCCAGACGTACCGGAAGGGTGGTGGTGGGATTGAAAGGATTGGGGTAATTGGGGAACAAAAAGTAACGATCGGATATGTTCGAGGAATGCTCGTCCCCGATTTTCTGGTTTAAACGCACGGTAATTGTTCGCAGAATGTGCCTTTCTCCGGAATAGTCCACCTGCACCAGTCTGTACCGAATAGACTCGCCGGCATTTCCTGAAATCATATCCACTGTGTGGTAAGAGGTCGGAGAATTGCTGGTACCTTTCCCTTTTAGTGCGGGATGCGTCTGGTAGGATTGGATTAGAGAAAAATCCGTTTCCCGGTCAGTTTTACGGTACAATTCGAAACCGGCATTCTCGATTTCGCTTTCCACCGTCCAGGTTAAAAATACCACATCTTTTTCCACCCGGGCAGAAAAGCTACTTAATTTCACCGGAAGCGATTGATCGTCTTCCGTTACCACCATCAATCCAAAGCTGTCGGCAATGGCTTTCCAGTCGAAACAAACAACTGTAAGGTCTTTATTCTGTGCCCAAAGAGCGCCATTGGGAAGATTGGGAAGAGGAACCTGAGTAAGGGCTAAACCATCTGTATTTTCTGGAACGTGATTCCCTTTTCCGACGAAAGTACCGATGTGGTGATAAGATTTTCGGGAAAATATTTCAAATTCAGTGGGGACCTGTTGGTCGGAAATAATCACATATCCACTATCCTGACCACAGTCGTAAATCACAATACCTTCAACATTACCGCTAAAATACCCCTGACCAAATTTTGTGATTAAACTCTCCCCAAATAGAGTGTACACATAAACTTCTCCCTGTTCATCTGCTACCAGCACCCGTTGCAAATAGTCATCCACTACAATAGATTCTTCTCCTGCAGGTTTCACAAAAAAAGTAGTATAGAAATCTGCACTTAATGTTCCTCCATTATCATATAATTTATAAATAAAAACAGGACGATCACTATCACCAGGGTCTACAATATAAACATATAAATTATTCTGATACCAGTTTACCGCGATTCCATACGGTCTACTCAAAACATCTTCTCCAAAACTTAACAAAAAGTCAATGCCGGGTAACTTAAAAACGGATACTCTATGATTATCCCTTTCTACAACTAAAAGCAAATCAATTTTTTGACCATTTAAAGTAAAATTATAGGCTATTGCAATACCAATAGGCGTCTTAAATTCTCCAGGTCCTGAACCTGAAGTTCCAAAAACACCCAAATATGTTCCAGAGGAAGGATTATCCATTTCCAAATTATCTGAACGTTTCGCTGTAACAAAAAGAATACTATTTGATGGATCATCGGCTATCCAGATAGCAGGAGAGTCTAATTTATCTGTTTCAGAAACATAGGGAGTTTCGTAAACCTCAGGAATATATTTTATCTGTGCTATGTTTATCCCTGTAATTACAAATATTTTGAATATAATGAATATCCAATACAATTTAATTAATTTCATTACAAACCTATTTAATTAAATTTCTATGTAGAAATAGAAACTAAAATGTTGTAAATATTTAAAATATATTGTAAATAATAGAGCGGTTTATTAATTATTTTATAGTTAAATATTATTTAATTAATTTAATGTGATTTATGTCAATTTTTAAATTTAAAAAGTACATTGTGTATATGTGAGAATCCCCCAATGCACCGGGTTTAAACAATCTCTGTAGAGCAATTTACCGTTGATAGGTACCCATGATTTGAGCCTGTGCCAGAATGTGTCCTTCCATGGCTTTTTCCAGCTGCGCTTTGGTCAGGTTGTCGGTTTCAATGTGAGTGTCCAGTGCGTACAGTTTAAAGAAGTAGCGATGTGCGGGGCCCTTAGGTGGGCAGGGGCCTCCGTAACCGATTTTGCCCCAGCTATTGATTCCCTGGCGAGCACCTTCCAGTTTGCCGGTGAGCCGGGCGCTTTTTTTGTCCACCCCTTCCGGGAGTCCGGTGGCTTCGGGCGGAATGTTGTAGATAACCCAGTGCACCCACAATCCCACCGGGGCATCCGGATCGTCGCAAATAAGCGCCAGGGAGCGGGTGCCTTCCGGTACTCCTTCCCAGGTAAGTTCCGGTGAGACATCTGCGCCGTCGCAAGTGTATTTTACGGGAATGGGCTCGCCGTCCTGGAAAGCGGTCGTCTTTAGTACCAGACTCATGGCTTTTTCCCCCTTTTGTTTCGTTGTTTGCGATTTTTGAGCTTTACTGCACTGCACCAATAAAACGCCTATAACCAATATAGCCAACCAGAATTTACGAAACATACCCGTTCCTCCTATCTAATCATTCACCGGAAATTTAGCGATTTTCCCGGTTTTATTCAAGATTTGTGGTCCACAAAACGTGAAATATTTTACATCTTGACATATTGATCAATAAATAAGAAATTTAGAAAAAACATCGGAAGCGAGCCATGACCTCCCCATTGCAACAACCTTTGTACAATCAGAGTTTGATTGTTGATTTATATGAACTCACCATGGCTGCCGGATACTTCGAGAACAACTACAATCACCGTTCCACGTTTGAGGTATTTGTGCGGGAAATGCCCCACAACCGTGCCTATCTGGTGGCAGCCGGTTTACAGCAGGTTACGGAATATTTATTGAACCTTCACTTTACCGATGACGATATCCGCTATTTACAATCGTTACCCTCTTTTTCCAATTTGAAGAACAGTTTCTGGGAATATTTACGGGAGTTTCGTTTTTCGGGGGACGTGTGGGCGATTCCCGAAGGGCAGATTGTGTTCCCCGGAGAGCCACTTCTGCGCATCACCGCTCCCATCATCGAAGCGCAGGTTGTGGAAACGTTTGTTCTTTCCATGATTAATTTCCAGACCCTGATTGCCAGCAAAGCGGCGCGGGTGGTTCAGGCGGCCCATTGGGATGGCAAGCCCCGCAGTGTCATGGAATTTGGTTCCCGGCGCGCCCACGGTCCGGAAGCCAGTATTCTGGCGGCCCGGGCGGCTTACATTGCCGGATGTGTGGGCACTTCTAACGTTCTGGCGGGCAAACGATTTGGCATCCCCGTGTACGGAACCGCCGCCCATAGCTGGACCATGGCTTTCCCCAGCGAAATTGAAGCCTTTCGCGCTTACTTCAAAGTATTCCCGGAGAGTACCATCCTGTTAATCGATACTTACGATATTGAGCAGGGAGCACACCATGCGGTAGAAATTGGGCCGCGCATTAAGGGGGTACGCATCGATAGCGGTGATTTGCTGCGGGAAAGCCAGAAAGTTCGCCGTATTCTGGACGAAGCGGGAATGCAGCATGTGATGATTGTGGTGAGCGGCGATCTGAACGAGTACAAAATCAAGAAGCTGGTGGAAGCCGGTGCCCCCATCGATAGTTTTGGGGTGGGGACGCAAATGGTTACTTCAGAGGATGCTCCTTCTCTGGGCGGTATCTATAAATTGGTGGAGCAGGAAATTGACGGGCAAATCCGTTACCGGGCGAAATTCAGCCGCAACAAAGCCACTTACCCCGGTAAAAAACAGGTATTCCGTTTTGTAAACGAAAAAGGTCAGTTCAACCACGACCTTATTGGATTGGAAAAAGAATCCTACAACGAAGCAAACATTCCGCTTCTGGTACCTGTTATGCAGCAGGGAGAGGTGGTGTACGATTTTCCCAAGCTGGAGCGCATCCGGGAATTCTTTTTCGACAATCTGCGCCGCCTTCCGGATGAATACAAAGCTTTTGAGAATCCCCAACCGTATCCCGTACGGTACAGTCAACTCCTGCAAGACCTATTCGAGCGCTTGAAAGCAGAAGAGGTTGCGGTGTAAGTCCGGTTGGTTCTTCGGAAAAATCCGTCTAAAATCCCATGCGTGGTGGAAAATGGGTAGTGCCGTGTGCGGGAATGCGTCCGGAGACCCATCGGGATGAGCAAATTAGGAGAAGAGCATTTCCACGAGATTGGAGAAAACATGGTAATTCCATGCATTCAATTGCAAAGGTAAAGCGTTCCTTTCCTGCCATACGAAATTTCCTATTTCCTTCCAATTTAGATTGGTGAACAAAATACACCTGCGATTTTTAGTATCTCCTCTTTACTCTCTCCCAAAACTGTATCTCCATCACGATAGCATTTAAGTGGTGCATGGGGCATTTAACCCATGATGGTGTAAATCGCTTATATTAACTGAAATAATTAGGCGAATTGGGAGGTAAAAAAACGTTTGTGTGGAAAAACATCGAACAGAGGGAAGGAAAAGTGGAGGATGAAATGGTCGGGAGGAAAATAATAATATTAAAGTAGAGATAAAATAATATCTGGAATAAAAAGGATGGGTGTAATTTTATCCTGTTGAAAGGGATGTATTTTTGAGGTTCATTTCTCGTCTGGCATTTTTTATTAAAGTTTCTGTGATATTTTCTGAGTGAGCAGAGATTTGGCAGAGTATTTGCCATATTCATTAATAAAAGTGAAGGGCTATGCAGGTTAAATGTCCAAATTGTTCGGCCCTAAATCGGGTACAACCCGGTCGGTTAATTGGAAACTATCTGATTTGCGAACAGTGTCATTATGTTTTCTCCTGGGAAGAAGCGGAAAAAAAAGCATTTTTTAAAATAAATGTTAAGCAATTCTCGGCCATAAGACGGATAAAAATCGGTCGTAAAAAACGAAACAGTTCTCGGTAACATATAACTTTCCGGAACCCAGGCGGCACCTCTCTCCATCGAACGTTGGTTCGAGGAGTTTCAGATGAAGTGCACCCATACCTCCTATGGTGATATTCCCCGATTTTACGGGGAATATCACTTTATTAATGAATCCCAGAGCAAATAAACAAATTTTTCTGAGGAACGCGAGTTTATTCGGCACGTTCTGCTTTTGAAATAGGAAAAGCAGGCAAAGAAGAGAGGTGCAAGATGCCTTTTTATGAAAAAATGATGAGATATCGGTTGGGGAGGGTTTAGAGGATAAAAAATGTTTTCGGTCTGGGTAAAAAAAAGGATTAAGGGAGATTCCGGAACACACTTTGTCAGGAAAAGAATGGGTTGTTAACGAAAAGGGTATTCATATGAAAAAGAAAAAAGGAACTGTTGAGGTGGATACTCACCAGAGTGAACTCATCATTTCATTAACCCAACTGCTGGGAAGTAAGCCGGATAAAGCAATCCGTGGGGTGGGTTGTTTCTTTTACATTCTGGAACTTTATGGGAATCGGGAGTTGTTCCAAAAAATTATTCGGGAAATCCCGGGTAGCGATTTCATCCGAACACAGTATCAATTCTACCAGAAAAAATTCCCTCAGCATTTTCAGCAGACTAAATCTCGTTTAATCACCGGTCGTTTTCGCGCTTTCAATCATCTGATATTACAGATGGTGCGCGATGGTTTTACCCATAGCGAAATTCGGAGGATGTTAACTGCGATAATTCGTTATTTGCAGGAAAAAGGTATGGCAAACGTGGCAAGTTCCATTGAGGAATCTATTCCAGGTTTTAATAATCTTCTGGAAAAAATACGCATGGAAAAAATCCAAAGGTGATGGAAGAGAGAAATTCTGAACTATCCTGATATTTTATTTATCATATTTTGCGGTTGTAAATGAGAAACTTTTTACTCTAATCTTTTCGAGAAAAAACGGATTAAACAGTGAGGTAAACCGTTCTATAATTATGTTTAAATTGGTAGTTTATCCAGAATTTCACTCCATACTTTTATATTTAATCATCCCCCAGCAAATTAACCAGACTATTAAGCAGAGATTTTCCTTTCATACCGTGGTAGTGTAGTTGGGAAAGTTCGTAATCCAGATTTTCCAGAATATAGTTGGAACCTTTTTCATCTAGCAGCTGGTTAATTTGGTCTATGCCTTTTTCCTGTTTTATTTTAACCAAAGAATGAAATGTGAGAATGACCAGAGTACTTACCAGAGTAAAAGCTGTTTTACGACCTACATCAAAATTTTGAGCCACATAGAGTGCAATGCGGTTTCCATAGTTTTCCAGCAATCCTTGCATGCTTGTATTGGGAAAATGCTTCTTTAATAAAAGATGAATAATGCTTGATTTTTCTTCTGGAAAACGCTGAAGTTTGAATGACTCCAGATATCTGTCAATAGTTTCTATTCCCGAAGGGTCATTTTTTTTCTTCTTAAGCATAGCCAGTACAACAGAACTCACGATAGAAGATAATCGTTCTACAATAATTACATCTACTCCCAGTATCCTGGAAATTTCTTTAATAGTGTTTCTATTTATCATAATCGATTCATTCCTCCTTTATAAATTATAGACCTTACCTCCAAAACAGAACAGCGCTGTTTCTGCGTAACAAAAAATGTGCCAGTAATATGGGGTAAATAATTAATTTATAACTTTTGGATTAATTTTTGATTTCTTCCGAACATGCTCTATGTTTATCTCCAATGAAATGTAAATACTGGGTGAAATCACCATAATGTTGGTTAAATAACCATGTTTTTATTTTGTTCTTAAATAATGTGTGTATAATATTTTATTAGAAGAATGCAAAAATTAGCCAGAAAAATGTTTGTGTTTAACGGGATGCAAAATACCTCGAATTATTGAAAATTTGAAAAAATCGAATTTTTTCTGAGGTTAACCAATTTCTTTTTTTTTGGTTAAAATGATTCTGGAAGAAAAGGTTGTTTCATTTCTCAATATTCATGGCACGCATTTTGTAAATTATTAATTGGTTGTTTTTAGGTGCAATTGATAGGAGGAGATTTATATGGCTAAGAAGTACGGTAAATTAATTCAGAGTTATTTTATTATAAATATAGCGAATAGTCCCTTCCTTTTTTTCTGAAATATGTATTTTCCTTTATCAGATTTTTCAGATTTTTTCGTCACACTCAGTTCAGGAGAAGTTAATGAAAAAGTGGAAATTATTAAAACTCACGTTTATTTTACTAGCTATTGTTGTGCTTTTTTATTGTATGTTCCGGATGGCCACGTCCATAGAGCAGGATTTGTATAAAAAAACAGTTAATACTTTGAAAAAGCACAATGTTTCCTCTGTTTATCCATCGCTTAACGGAAGGGATGTGGTTTTACATGGTGTGGTTGGTTCGCTTCAGGAGAAAGAAGAAATTGAACGAATTGTTCGTGGAGTTAAAGGTGTACGCACGGTATTCAATCGGTTGTCTGTACGCAAGATTTTTTTAGGAGATACAAATAAATATGTTGAGTCAGCAAAATCGGAACATGAAAAAACCGATCGTTTAGCAGATACCGAAGCATTGAAGGAGTTGCTCACCTCGTACCGTATTAACTTTCCACCAAATAGTTATCGGTTAATAGAGAAGGAAAAACGAAAATTAGAAGATATGGCTCAACAGCTTCGTAAATATTTGAATATAACTATCGAAATATCTGGCTATGCAGATTCAAGCGGGTCGGATTCTTTAAATCTTATTTTAAGTCAAAAACGGGCTAATGCTGTTTATGAATTTTTAACGCAACAGCATCTCCCGGGTATTCGTTTTTTTGCTGAAGGGTGCGGAAGTCAAAATCCATTAAAAAGTAATAATAACCCTGAGGGGCGAGCTGTTAATCGCAGGGTGGAATTTAAATTAAAGGAGAGTAAATAAAATGTGGTATTTAATTGGGGAGATATTTTTTTGTTTAATAGTAGCAGCGATTGTAGGAATTATCATTGGATGGCTTCTGAAAAGTTTATTCTGTAAATCATCAGAAAAAAATGATTTATCCACAGAGAAGCGAGAGCTTTTTCCCGAAAAAGACTCTGATTCGGTTTCGAATTCTACTCACAGGGAATTTATAAAGGATGATTTAAAAAAGATTAAAGGAATTGGGACAGTAATAGAAAAGATGTTAAATGATATGGGAATTTCTACTTATCATCAAATTGCTGGTTTTTCTTCGGAAGATATTGAACGGATTTCCCGGGAATTGGGTGTGTTTAAAGATCGAATTCATTGGGACAATTGGGTAGAGCAGGCTAAAGAGTTACATTTTCGCAAATATGGTGAAAGAATTTGAATCTGGTTGAATAAAACAAAATCCATAGAACCCAGAAAATTCAGGAAGGTCATATCAGAAAACAGGAGGAGATGTAATGAAAAAAGTTATGTATTGGCTCAGTATGGTTTTATTAATTGTATGGTTTCTTCCAGCAATTGCTCAGCAATCCGAAGGTCGTTCTTCTATCGGTATATTTGGAAGCGAGACCAAATTGGTTGGAGGTGACCATGATGATGCGGTAATTAGTCCTTGGTTCGGATTGATGTTTACCCACAGCTTTACCAAAAAATTAGGTGTGGAATTAAGCGCTGCGGCGGGTTGGTCGCGCCCCCGGGAAAGCAGCGAAAGCGGGCTGATGAGTTATTTGACTTTACGCTCCGGCACCCCTTTCCGCACATTTCTTTATCCCATCACAGCGAATTTACGCTACTACTTTCGCCCGGATGCGCGATTTACCCCCTACGTTACCGGCGGTGTGGGGGCGTTGTTCTGGGATTTACGTGATGTATCTCAGGAGAACAACCTCTTCCCCATTCCCCCATCAGGTGAGAGCTTGAGTGGTTCTCAGATGAATGCCATGGCAGATGTGGGTGTGGGTGCCGAAATTTATCTCTCCGATGCGGTAGGGCTGGATGTGAGTGTACGCTACGGACAGTTGTTCGATCAGGATCTGGATATGTCCGGTTACAATGATGTGAATACCGGAGTGCTTGAAGCCCGCCTGGGTGTGCATTTCTACTTTGGTGGCTGGAAGGATACCGATCTGGACGGGATTGAAGATAAACTGGATCGGTGTGTAAAAGAAGCAGAAGATTTTGATCACTTCCAGGATGAAGATGGGTGTCCGGATCTGGATAACGATGAAGATGGCGTTCCGGATGTTAATGATAAATGTCCGCTTAAAGCGGAAGATAAAGATGGCTATCAGGACGACGATGGTTGCCCGGATCCGGATAATGACAGCGATGGGATCTTAGACGTACAGGATCAATGCCCCAACAAAGCGGAAGATAAAGATCAGTTCCAGGATGAGGATGGATGCCCCGATGCCGACAATGACGGGGATGGCATTCCGGATGTGCAGGATAAATGCCCCAACCAGGCCGAAACGGTCAACGGGTATCAGGATGAAGATGGGTGTCCGGATAAAAAACCGGAAGTGATGCTGGAAAAAGAAACCCCGATAGTGCTGAAAGGAGTAACGTTTAAAACCGGCAGTGCCAAGTTAACCGAAGAAGCCAAAGCGACTCTGGAAAAAGTTTACCGAACCCTTCGAGACCATCCAGAAATAAAAATTGAAATCCGTGGTTATACGGATAATGTGGGCAAACGCAGTTATAATATTTGGCTATCGAAGCAGCGCGCCGAAGCGGTAAAGCAGTTCCTGGTGAAACGGGGAATTGATCCCAATCGAATTCGGGCGGTAGGCCTGGGTCCGGATCATCCCATTGCTTCCAATAAAACTCCGGAAGGCCGGGCGAAAAATCGCCGCATCGAGTTTGTGAGAATCCAGTAAGCGAAAAATTATCTGAACCAACACCCATCCAATAGAATAGCCCGCAGAATTGTGGTCCTGCGGGCTATCATTTTTTACTCAATGGTTTCTTAGAAAAGAAATTGTTTCCTCAAAAAATTAAATATTCCTGAGGGGATTCCCATTTATTTCTTTTGTGGATTCAGGGAAAAATAGTAAACCGCTCCCACAAGAAGGCTTCCAGAGGGTGTATTCAAACAATATTATGTCAAAGATAATCGAATGTTTTTTAATTGTTTATACAACAATTGTAGCAACCTGTTGGCCTGAGTCTCGTTTTAGCAGGACGAAGAATTTCATTAGAGTCCTCCACAAGCAAAACGAAGAATTTTCTTGAAAAGTTCTTTAATTAAGTTTTGAAATTATAGCAAATTAGCCTTTTTTGTGGATTTTACCGAATAGCTCCTTGCGAGAGGAATTTTTTATACAATGAAAGACTTATTTTCATATCGTTTGACTTTTCAAAAAAGTGAAATTATATTGGCGACGCTTTTTACCTTCTAAAATAAATCAGGTAATTTTTTAGTATTTTAAATGTAAACTTAAATTAAATCGAAATTTTAAATAAAATAATGAGGAAGAAATATGGATAAAGTGTCTCAATATTCCAGCCAGGTAAAAGAGCTATTGATTATGTATGCTCCCAAAGTGATTCTGGCTATTGTGGTTTTGATTCTTGGGTGGTGGATCATTCAGGTATTCATCCGCGGTGTACGTCGTGCCATGGAGCGCAGTAAAATGGAAATTTCCCTGCAACGCTTTTTGCTGAGCTTAATCGGAATTTTTCTGAAGGTGCTGTTATTAATCAGTGTTGCTTCCATGGTGGGGATTGCCACTACTTCTTTTGTGGCAGTTATTGGGGCAGCCGGTTTAGCGGTAGGTCTGGCTTTGCAGGGAAGTCTGGCCAATTTTGCCGGTGGGGTGTTAATCCTGATGTTTAAACCGTTTAAAGTCGGGGATTTTATCGAAGCGCAGGGCTACATGGGTACTGTGCACGCAATTCAGGTATTTAACACCATTCTGAAAACACCGGATAATAAAACCATTTATATTCCCAACGGCTCTCTTTCGAACGGGAGTATTACCAATTTTTCCACCGAGCCGGTACGTCGGGTAGATATGACGTTTGGTATTGGATACGAGGATGATATTCGTAAAGCCAAAGCTGTGTTGCAGCGTCTGGTGGAAGAAGATCACCGTATCCTGAAAGATCCCGCTCCTACGATTGCCGTTTCGGAATTGGCGGATAGCTCGGTGAACTTTGTGGTGCGCGTCTGGTGTAATGCGGCCGATTACTGGGGAATTTATTTCGATATGCAGGAAAAAGTAAAATTGACGTTTGATGAGGAAGGAATTTCCATCCCCTATCCTCAAACCGATGTGCATCTTTACACCGAAAAAGCATAATTCAATAATTTCGCCGGCTCTGATTATTTCTAGCCACGGGGGAAACAGAGGAGAATTCCATCGATTTCGCCCGGTGTTAGATGATTGGGGAAAATAATCTCGCTTTATTCCACCAGATATGGACAATATTTGTCATGCGAAATATTGAGTTTTTTCTGGATGAGTAATTGTTGGAGAGTTTTTAATATAAGATGGAGGAATTACAATGATACATATGTTCAAAGGATTGGTGGTCGGTTTACTGATGACCTTTTTTACCCTGAGTTTTGCTCAGGATAAAAAGGAAGAGGCTCCCAAGTATGGATGGGAAAATAAACTCGTGGGGAGTTTCAACCTCACTCAGGCCAGTTTCGATAACTGGGCAGCCGGGGGCGAGAATTCCCTGGCCTGGCAGTTAAATTTCCAGGGACAATTTGTAAATGATCAGGAGAAATTTAACTGGAATAACAATTTCAAAATCAGTTACGGAATGGTTAAATCCGGAAACGATATCAGTAAAAAATCCGTGGACGAGATTCGGGCGGAAAGTGTCTTAAATTTCAAATCCGGTTGGTTTGTACGCCCTTACGGTGCCGTCAATGCCGAAACCCAGATTAACAAAGGATACGATTATTCGGTTATGCCCAAGAAGGAAATCTCCGATTTTATGGATCCCGGTTATTTCCGCGAAAGTATTGGTTTTGAATATACCCATAGCAAGTCGTTTAAAACGCGTGTGGGTGCTTCCATGAAGCAAACTGTAACCCGCAATTTCCCGGGATATGCCGATGATCCTGCCACGAAGGAAATCGAAAAAATGCGCTTTGAGTATGGTGCTGAATCGGTTACCGATGTGAACACCCGCCTCACCGGGAATTTGTTCTTGCAATCCAAACTGGAACTCTTTTCGAATTTAAAGGCATTTAACCAGATCGATGTCAATTGGGATAATGTGTTTATTGCCAAAGTGGCGAAATATGTGGAAGTCAATTTTAACATTAAACTGCTGTACGATCGGGACATTTCCCGGAAACGACAATTAAAACAGGCTCTTTCCATGGGGCTGACCTATACCTTTTTATAATGAACGCGTTGTGTAAAATTAAACAAAAAGAAAAGCAGGTTACTGGAATTCCGGAGATTACCAGAGCCTTTCAACAAGATTCTTCCTCTTGCTAATGCAAGATTCAGGATAACCGGTTCCAGTCGAGTCGTTGGGTGATAATCGGATTGATGAAAATATCTGATTATTTCATTCGCGCAGCGGGTTTAACAAGATGAAGGTTAAATCTTTTGCTAAAGCAGGCAGAGCATTTCCGGGTTTTGCCTGCTTTTTATTTAGGGAGCTGGGAGAACCATCAGTTATCAGGTGGAGCCCAATTTCCCTCCCCGGGGAATGAAGTTGCTGAATTCTTGGTTTTCTAATTTCCCCTTCCTGTTATGATTCCTTTTCGAAACCATCGTGCAATCCCATTTTACTGAACTGTCCCTTAGTTCAATGAGGCTGTGTAAAAACGGAAATCATAATTATATTTTATCAATATCATGTATATTGCCACTCATAGTATTTGTTTAAAACTAAAAATATAGTCGTATACCGATCCTGTGGGAGAAAGTTTTGTATTATTTACTAAATTAAGCATTTCTCTATGGACTCTATAATTCCTGTATTAACATATCAATGCATATATTTTTTGTGTATTTGTATTTCAAAATAATATTTTCAGAATGCTGCATCTTTTTGTGTCGTCATAGCCACGAGCTTTAGCTCGTGGATCACTGAATACCTCTCTCAAAATAAGGCTTTAGCCTAAAATTGGGCTAAAGCCCAATTTTTAGTGTGGATTTATGTTCCCCGAGCTGGAAGCTCGGGGCTATGTTTTGCTTTGAATGATAATGAATAAATATTCTGTTGACACAGCGTTTTCACACAGCCTCTCAATGATTGGGGTTTCTGGGAATAAATTTCCGGGATGTTCTGGGCGAGCCTGCCGGGTGAATCCGGAGAGGAATTTTCCGGATTGCTCAGCGTGCGATTTCCCACTTCATGGGGCAAATGCCCCGCAATGCTGGCTGTTTTGTGCATAAATCTGAAAAAGTCCACTACGGCAGAAACCATATAACTTCATAATTAATTAACGGTTACGTAGCGAAAAATTCTTTTTTTCTTCCTCTCATAAAAAGTTGGCATTTAAGTTGTTAAATAAAACCCTGCGAAACAACAAGCTTATTTTGTTGAAATGGTTGTCTAGTAATTTTTTGGGTCGTTTAATTAAAACAAAAGGAGGTTTTTTTTATGGCGAAACTCTCTGCTATTGAAGGAATTGGCGAGGTGTACGAGGAAAAACTGAACGAAGCAGGTGTAACTTCGGTGGAGATGTTGTTGCTCGTGGGAGCTACTCCCAAAGGTCGCAAAGAGCTGGCGGAAAAAACCGGTATCGATGAATCTCAAATCCTGAAATGGGTCAATAAAGCAGATCTGTTCCGCATTAAGGGTGTTAGCACCCAGTATTCCGACTTACTGGAAGCGGCGGGAGTGGATACGGTACCGGAACTGGCCCAGCGCAATCCCGAAAATCTTTACCAGAAAATGCAGGAAGTGAATCAGGAGAAAAAATTGGTGCGCAAACTTCCCACTCAGAATCAGGTTAAAGCGTGGGTGGAACAGGCTAAAAAAGCTCCCCGGATGATTCAGTACTAATTAAGTAAAGGGCGGAAAAACCGTAATTTCCGTCCTATTTGTTTTCATGGTCGATAGGTTAATTGAAAGGAGAACTCTTATGTGGAAAGAATTTAAAGAATTTGCCATGCGCGGCAATGTGATGGATATGGCTATCGGTATAGTCATCGGTGCTGCCTTTGGGAAAATTGTTTCATCCTTCGTGAAAGATGTGCTGATGCCGCCCATCGGTATGTTGTTAGGTAACGTGGATTTTAGCCAGTTGATGATTGTGTTGCGTGAAGCCAGTGGGGATACACCGATGGTAGCCATTCGCTACGGCACATTTATTAACACCGTTGTGGATTTCGTAATTATTGCTTTCGCTATTTTCCTGGTAGTTAAAGGAATGAACAATTTAAAACGCAAGGAAGAGGCCAAACCGGCACCCCCACCTGCACCTTCCAAACAGGAACTTCTTCTGGAAGAAATTCGGGATCTTCTGAAAAAATAATAAACTGAAAATTGTGCACTTAAAGTTATGCGGAGAGGCGGTCTCTGACGCCTCTCCTACCGTTTTCCGAGAATTTGGCAATCTCCCGGAAATCAGTTCCAATAAATACAATGGTGAACCGAATAATTCTGGAGGTTATCGCATGAGGAGTGTTTACAAAATTGTAATATTTATCGTGGTCATAGGGTTGAATGCCCAGCATATGTGGGCGCAGGAAAAAGAAAAAACACCTCACTACGGCTGGACGAATAAAGTGGTTGGAAGTTTGAATCTGACTCAAACCGGGTTCGACAATTGGGCGGCTGGTGGCGAGAATTCCATGGCCTGGCAGTTGAATTTTCAGGGGCAATTTGTGAACGACCAGGAAAAATTCAACTGGAATAATAATTTCAAGATAAGCTATGGTATGATAAAATCCGGTTCGGATATTTTTAAAAAATCCGTGGATGAAATCCGGGCCGAAAGCGTCGCCAGATACAAAGCGGAAATATTTTTGAAACCCTACATTGCTTTGAATGGAGAAACGCAGGCTTCGGCAGGGTACGATTATTCCGCTTCTCCCAAAAAAGAAATTTCCAATTTCCTGGATCCGGGATATTTCCGGGAAAGCCTGGGGCTGGGATATGTCTTCAGTCCCTGGTTACAAACCCGTTTTGGTGCTTCCATGAAGCAAACCGTCACACAGAATTTCCCGCGCTATTCCGATGACCCTGCCACCTCGCAGGTGGAAAAACTGCGCTGGGAATACGGTGCCGAATCGGTTACCGATTTAAACGCCAAGTTGAGCGAAAGTCTGTTCTTGCAATCCAAGCTGGAACTGTTTTCTAATTTGCGGGCTTTCGACGAGATTGATGTCAACTGGGATACGGTGTTTATTGCCAAAGTGGCAAAGTATGTGGAAGTGAATTTTAACATCAAACTGTTGTATGACAAGGATATTTCGGTAAAACGCCAGTTAAAACAGGCGCTTTCCATGGGGCTGACCTATACTTTCCTATAACACCTATCGTATCTACCTCTGGTAGTGTGGGGTTAAGTCCCTTGAAAAAGCAAACGGGGTAAGCAGGGATTGCTCACCCCGTTTGTTCGTTTTACCCCATTTTGATGCCCATCCTTCCACATCAATTTATTTAAGTAGTAGCATACGTCGGGTTTGCACAAAATCCCGGGTGCGGAGCTGGTAGAAATACAGCCCGTTTGCCACCGGTTGTTGATGGGTGTTGGTGCCATCCCACTGCACGGTGTAGTGTCCCGGCATCAGGGGTTTATCCAGCAGGGTGGCAATGCGTTGCCCGGTGATGTTAAATACTTCCACCCGAACCCGTTGGGCATTTACCTGATTCTGCCTGAGCGGGATGTCGAAAGCAATGGTAGTCGTCGGGTTAAATGGATTAGGATAATTGGGATAGAGACGGTATCGGGTGGGCAGTACCGCCGTCACAAAACGGATTACCCGCAATACAGTGATTTTCCCTTCCAGAGACTGATCGGATAGCCGGTAGAAGTAGCGCGTTCCCTGTTGCACCTTTTCATCGGTAAAGGTGTACTCCACAGGCTGGGTGCTGTTCCCCTGGCCGGGGATGCGGGCAATCAGGTGGTAATTGACGCTATCCGTGCTGCGTTCCAGTAAGAAATAGGCATTCTTGATTTCCGATTCCGTGCGCCAGTACAGCACTACATGTAATCCCTGTTGTTCCGCGGTAAATTCGCTGAGGGAAACCGGTAAGCTCTGGTCAGAGGCTCCGGCAGTCCAGCGAGAGAAGGAGGAGATACCGCTGAGGGTAATGGTATTGGCATAGGGATCCACTGTGCCACCTTCCTGCGTCCAGTTGCTGCCGCCATCTTCGGAGCGGAAAAGTACCAGTGCCGTCTCTGTTAATCCGTTCAACTCTTCATCCTGGTAATGAAACACCATCGTGGCATTCAGATTGGCATTGTTGGTGGGGGTAATATCGAAATAGCGCTCGATGCCGAAGTTGCCATTGCCGCTCTGGGCGGCGTGCCCGCGCCGAATTTCAGTGCTCCCCAGGTTCTGAGCGGAGGTAATTTCCACACCCAACCCACCGGGATTAACTCCGTCGGGAGCGTTTAACTCCCGGGTGGTGGTCAGATAGCCGCTTTCGCCCATCACCCGGTTACCTTCCGTTTCCCGCAGGGTAGCTGTGGAGGAGAGGGTTACAACGTGGCCATTTAAATCCAGATCGCCTCCGGTAAGCACCAGAGAATCGCCAATGGTGATGTCGTTCATCAGCAAAATTTTCTGGGCAGATTTGGCAACGTACAACCGGTGAAATGTGGTGGAGGTTCCCGTGAGCAGCGTATCCTGAGTATTTCCGGTGAACATGACAAATCCGTTACCTGATTTGAAACCTCCATTCTGTATCCAATTGCCGCTCACTTTAATCCCTATGGTGCCGGTAATCTCCAAGGTATCGGTAGAGCCCAGCGTTAGAGAAACCTGAGCAATCGCGGCGAGCCCCGGCAGCAGCAGGAGCAGAAGAACCCGGAGAAGGCGACCTCCCGGAGGAGATGGAAAGTGTTTCAAAGATTTATTTTGTTTTTTCATGGTACATTCTCCCTTTCAGTTCTGGCTCGCAAAAAAATCTTATTTACGGATGGAAGTGGGGCGATACGCCTGCCGTTCTGAGGACGCCCCGGCTTTTTGAGCCAGTTGCTGAATGGTCTCCTGCAATTGGGAGAGGGTCTGTTTCAATTCAACCATCTGATGTTGGAGCTGGCCAATTTGCTGCTGTTGCTGTTGCACAATCCGTCCAATGGCTCGGGCTTGTGCCCGGCTATGGAAGCCCACCGCGGTGTTAATCTTCTTGACACCGGCTTGGGAGGAACCCTCCCAGGCAATGCCCACAATCCGGTCGATTTGTTCCGGACGAAGTTCGTTGGGTGCAACGGCAACTCCGGTTCCATCGTTCCGGCCAGAAGGCAGGATGTAATCCCCGGCCTGAACCGGGCCCCGTACTTTAACCGGCACCTGACCCAGAAAGGCAACTTTTTCGTAGTTCTCACTTTCCTCCGGTTTGGGCATGTTCCCCAGTACCAGTGGAGCAGTGGAGATGACCAGTAATTGTCGGGCAAAAGAGGTGTTGCGGGTGATTTTTCCGTTGACCACACCCACAATCTCCCCGGGTTCGAAGTGTTCAGCAGGATCTAATTTGGGTAGCCACTCGGCGTAGTCGGCGCCGGAGGTGTTGTAGGTTACCCCACCGCTTCCGTTGCCTTCTATCTGACCAATTAAATCGCCATCTCCGTCGAAAAAGCCCACAAAATTGGCAGCGGTTCCCGGATTACCGGTGGTACCAATGCGCAGCGCCAGCACATCGGGACTGCTTCCGGTTGAGGTGTTTTCGATTTGGGCTACGTAGGCGCTTAACTCGCTACCGTTGCCGTTTATTTCGCTTTTCACATGGAGCTTGTTGGTGGGATTGGTGGTCGCAATGCCCACTTTGCCAGTGGAACCGCTTTGACCATTACCGCCACTGACAAATAAAGTAGGGGTATCTGAGTAAAAACCCACCATTAGAGAATGATCAATATTATTTTCAAGATATTTGGAATTATTAATTCCAGTACCGATAGTAAAACTTTCAAAACCGTTTGATTTTAAATAAGAACCCATCGTCAAAGAATAATTAGCATTCGTTTCAACATAGTTCCCCATGCTGATAGCACCATCCCCATATGCTTTAGAAATATTTCCAGCAGCAAGCGAGTTTGGGTGAGTTGCTAATGCATTGTAACCAAATGCTATCGCGCAATACCCGGTGGCTTCACTATTCATTCCAACTGCTATTGAACCTTCACCATAAGCTTTCACTTCTTTGCCAAACGAAACGGAATAATTTCCAATATAGTGATCATTCCAATTATCACCAGATACATAACCAGCTCTTAATGCTGCTTTTTTGGGATACCAGATGAACCGTGTTCCTTCTCCCGAAGTAGAAAGTGTTGTTCCACTACCAAATGTTCCTTTTGCAATAATTCCTCCATCATTATCCAGGGTTAATTTTAAATCGGGAGCAGTAGTGCCAATCCCCACCTTACCGGTAGAACCAGCGGTGCCATCGCCGCCGCTGACAAACATGGTGGGAGTATTGGAGTTGAAGCCGATTATTAACGAATTACTATTGGAATTCGTTAAATATGATTCATCATTTATTCTTCCAGAACCGATTACAATAGAATTCGATGCTTGAGCATCAACATATGCACCTATACTTATTGCATTGTTGTCGCCGGAGCTGGCATGATTTCCAAGAGCGATGGAATAATCTCCATTTGCCACACTAAATCTCCCTAAAGAAATTGAAGCAATCCCATCAGCTGTAGAATATGTACCACCCGCCATAGAGATGTTTCCACTGGCAGTAGAATGATAGCCCCATGCGAATGATCCATTATTTCCGCTTGCTTTTGTTCCATAGCCCGTAGCAAATGAAAAACTACCGATATCCGCATCATCCCATTCACCGTCACCAATACCTACGCGAAAAGCTGCTCTGCGAGGATACCAAAGCATTGCTACATCAGGAGAAGAACTTAATTGTGTCCCCGAACCATAAGTTCCAGAAGCGTAAATACCACCATCATTGTCTAAGGTTAGTTTAAATTCAGGGGATGTCGTACCAAGACCCAATTTGCTATTTGTATTGTCCCAGTATAAATCGTTGCTTCCGCTTTGGGAATTGGTACCACTCCAGAAGGAAATTTGACCCGAGGTTCCGCTACCCGTCACATTTCCACCACCGGAGATAATCACCTCACTCCCATCGCTCTTCTGGAAGTAAAGATTTTTGTCCGCACTTTTAACATAAAGCTTTCCGTAGCCGGTAGAAGCTGAAGGAGCGGTGGAGGTTTCTTTTAAACTCATGTTGCCTTCCACGGTAAGTTTTTCGTTGGGACTGCTGGTACCCACTCCTAATCGGCTATTGGTTATGTCCCAATACAGATCATTTGTACCGCTAAGCGATGTGGTGGTATTCCACAATGCCACCTGGTTGGGGCTGCCGCTGCCGCCTACGCCACCACTGCCGCCGGCGGTCAGGTCAATCTCCGTCCCATCACTCTTCTTGAAATACAGATTGTTGTCCGTGGATTTTACGTACAGTTTGCCGAAATTGCTGGTGGCAGAGGGAGCGGAGGTGCTGCCTAAACTTAACACACCATTCACCGTGAGCTTCTCGTTGGGGCTGGAAGTACCCACACCTACATTCCCTGTGGAGCCACTGGTACCATTGCTGGGACCTACGTACAGGGTAGGAGAGTCGGAATTAAAACCGATCATCAGGGAGTTATCGTTAGAATTGGTGAGGGGATGGGTCTCATCCAGGCCGCGTCCCAGTACCACGCTATTCTGCCCGCTGGCAGTTACAAAGCGTCCCAGACTCAGCGAATACATCCCGCTGGCGGTGGAACGCCATCCCAGCGCAGTGGCGCCCAGGGCGCTGGCGGTACCAAAATAACCCGCTGCAAAGGAGGCATTGCCACTGGCGGTGGACCATCCTCCTAAAGCCGTGGAATAAGAACCGCTGGCTTTGGTACCGTTACCGGCTGCAAAAGAATATTCACCGATGTCGGCATCTCCCCAATTTCCGTTTGCAAACCCCACCCGGAATGCCGATTTGCGGGGATACCACAACAGCGCCGTCCCCGGGGAAAAATTCAACTGGAAACCACTCCCGTGCGTTCCTGCAGCATAAATTCCACCATCATTAGCAATACTCAATTTAAACAAAGGGTTGGTGGTTCCTATACCCACTTTTCCGTCCGATTGCACCCGCATCAATATTTCATCACTGGAATTGGTCACATCCAGCGAAGAGGTTTGGGCAGCAACCTTTGCCGGAAATGGTCCGATAAAACAGGCGAAAATAAATAAAACAATGAGCAGAAGGGTAAAACGAACACGCATCACTACTCCCCTTTTGTTTAAGTTAAAATACCTTTCGTGGGTCAATTAAATGGATAAAGTTTGAAGCGTCAATCCCATGAATATGGGATTAAGCTTTAAAACCACAGAAGTTTTGAACCACAGAAAACACAGAGGGAAATGGGAAATGGGAAATGAAAAATGTAAAATGTAAAATGTAAAATGTAAAATGATAATGTAAAATGTAAAAATGGGACAATTGAGATAATTAGGAAGGATATTTTTGAGTGGGTATTTTGGGTGATCGAAATAAGATCTACGGATTGGAGAACCTTTCCTCTGGCAGGATACAAGACCACGAAGTGGCCGAGAGAAGGAAAGATTTTAACCACGAATCACACGAATTGGCACGAATAAAAAATATCAAAAAATTAGGTTGGAAAAAGAACCTACAATATTATTTGAGATTTGAAATTTGAGAAATAGAGACCACCCCAAAAATGGGGTCCTGAAATGGAGACACAGAAATAATTTTGAATTTTGAATTAAGAATTTTGAATTAGATGGGTTTGTGTATATTGACAAAATACGGTGCTATGGAACATAACAATTTTCTGGCAGGATCAAAAACCGATAAAGATGCAAAAAGGGAGAAGATGAAAATTAATGCATTAGGAGTGCGAAGCACTCACACAGGGATAGCCCAGGG
>JALXCH010000180.1 GCA_026991005.1 Calditrichia bacterium
CTGCGCCAGAACAGCGAAACCAAACCCGCTACCTGGCGCGTGGATATGCGCCTACACAAGAATTTCTTCATTGCCAGTAAAAAGTTCTCTCTATTCCTGCGGGTGGTGAATCTTTTCGATCGCCTGAACGAAGTGGGAGTGTTCGACGATACGGGACGAGCGGGATTTACCACCGATCTGGAACGGATTAAAAAGCTGAATCCTCCTCTATATGTCAATTCTCTGGAGGAATGGTTTACCGTAGCCACCCATTATTCCGAACCGCGTCGGATTGAGATGGGAGTAATGGTGGATTTTTAATAAAAAGCAAAATCTGGTAATTTGCTGTAAATACCTGGAAGAGGGTTTCTGAAATGTGGAAAAAGATTGGGCTTGTTGTTTTATTGTTGGGGCTGGGAGTGCAGTTATTTTCCCAGGAGAGCGGTGCTGTTTATCGCCGAAGTGGGGTGTTAAACGGCAATCAGGTGAAAACGGTATTTGGCAACTGGGGCGTGATTGGACAACCGGCGAACAAGGGACCGCGAGGTGCCTGGATTTACGACACCAACGGCTACATTGGGGATGTGAGTCCCCTGGTGGGTGCCGAAGTGCACGGGCAGTACACCACTCCCGCCGGGAATGTTCGGGATACCATTTTTTACTGGGTAATCGATTGCCCGGTGGCGCGGCCTTCCCGCGGCGGTTTCGATGAGTCCAATACCGGCGTGCGCCAGGCGTTTGAACCCAAACGGGGATATTTTAATGAGTCGGGGAACAGTCCCGCCATCAGTTCCTACAAAAACACCTGGCCTCCCTTCTGGCCGGATAAAATGGACGACCCCACCGATCCCGGCTGGCCCGGTTCCTGGAACGGCCTGTTCGGGAAACTCCCCAATGCCGATATGGAAACCTATTTCGTGATGGACGATAATGCCGATAACGAATTTAGCGTTCCCGACGAAAATCCTTACAACATTTCTTTTCTACCCGATCCCACCAATCCCGAACGGCACGGTCTGGGGCTGGAAGTGAAGGTGCGCGGTTTGCAATGGCAACAGATTCTGGCGCAGGATAACATCTTCTGGGTGTACGAAATTACCAATAAAGGAAAAGCGCTGTACCACCGGATGGTGTTTGGAATGCTGGTGGGAACCTATGTAGGGGTCACCGGTTCGGATGATTCTCCCCAGGAATACGATGACGACTGGTCGTTCTTTGATGTGAATGAAGATTTAACCTACACTGGGGATTACCCCAACGACAATTCCCGCAATCCTTTCTGGAAGGGGCCGGTGGGTCTGGTGGGCTATGCCTTTCTGGAAAGCCCGGGAAACCCCTACGATGGCATCGATAACGATAATGATGCCGATATGGCCACCGTTCCTCCGGAAGCACCGTTTTTTCAGGAAAGTGATTTCGACCCGGTTACTTTCGTGAACTCTCCGGTACCGGCGGCTGGCGAAACCAATAAGATTGTGGTGATTGATGAGAACACCTTTGAGCGGCATGTGATTGAATTCCCGCCTACGCAGGACACCCTCACCGTGGTTACCATGGGAGATACCATTACCCTGATTTCCGGACAAACGACCCTGGCGGAAGGGAATGTGGTGATTGCCAACGGTGAGGAGCGGGTGAATCCCAACGCTTACGATGGCAAAGATAACGATCTGGATGGCTTGATTGATGAGAATTATTTCCTGCATTATCGGCAGCGCCGGGTAACGCCGGACGGGCAGATTCTGTTCGACATTCTGAACCCGGTGCGGCATGTGGATTACGTGTCGGGATTGGGCGAGGGAGACGAGATGATTGACGAACGGCGCGATGACGGCATCGACAACGATGGGGATTGGAGCCGGAATCCGGAGACGGGCGAGATGCTGTACGATGATGAAGGCCACCTGATTGATGATGTGGGAGCCGATGGAATTCCCAACACCGGCGATTACGGGGAGTACGATGGTCTGCCCACTCCGGGCGAGCCCAATTTCGACCAGACCGATAAGGATGAATCCGACCAGATTGGTTTAAGCAGTTTCGACTATTTCGTCCCGGCGGGCGATATTGCCATGGCAGACGACAACGAGATGTGGCA
>JALXCH010000181.1 GCA_026991005.1 Calditrichia bacterium
TTTCAATGTAGATGGAATCCGGTAACCACTGGTGGTGGAAACGCCCCAGTTCCACTGCTTCGGGCAGGGATTTATGGTAATCCACCAGATTCAGAAGCACCAGGAACACCTCGCTGATGATGCGCGGTCCGCCGGGAGCTCCCCACAGACCAGCCAGCTCTCCATCCTTTTCCACAATTACCGGACACATGGAGCTGAGCATGCGTTTGCCGGGTTCAATCCGATTCGCTTCCCCCTGTACCAGTCCAAACATATTGGGCGTTCCCGGTTTCGCTGCAAAATCGTCCATTTCATCATTTAATAACACCCCGGTATTGCCTGCGACCAGACGGCTTCCAAAAATATCATTTAGTGTGTAGGTTACAGAAACGGCATTTCCCCGGGCATCCACCACGGAGAAATGGGTGGTATGCTCGCCTTCCGGGTACAGCAACTCCTCGGGATTAATTCGGGAAGAAGGTGTGGGATGCTGCACATCAATTTCCTGCACAAAGCGCTGGGAGAGTTCCGGAGAGAGGATAGCCTGCAAAGGGATTGGCACGAAATCGGGATCGGCCAGGTAGCGGTTGCGCAGGGCAAAGTAGCGTTTTTCCAGCTCGGTGAGGAAGGCAATTTGCCGGGCGGAATGCAGGGGATATGTCCGCATATCCACCAGTTGTAAACTCTGCAAAAGCCCTTGCAGCACCACCCCACCAGAAGAAGGGGGCGGCATGGCAATCACCGTGTACTGGCGGTAAGGGAACACCAGAGCCTGGCGCTCCACAGCCCGGTAATTTTTTAAATCCTCTAACGAAAGGATGCCGCCGTGCATCCGCACCGATTTTACAATTTCGCGAGCAATTTCTCCTTCGTAAAACGGGCGGTCGCCGTGGAGGGCCAGGGTGCGCAGGGTGCGTCCTAAATTTTTTCGGTAGAAGCGTTCACCTACCCGGGGAAGTTTTCCGTCCGGGAGGAACTCTTTACGAGAGGACGGAAATTTCTCCAGGTCGCGGTGTACCGCTTTAATCAAGTTTACCTGGTATTCATCCAGAATAAATCCCTGCTCGGCCAGATCGATGGCAGGTTGCAGCACCTGCGCCCAGGGGAGTTTACCGAATTTCTGGTGGAAATGGTAGAATCCGCGCACGGTTCCCGGTACGCCTACCGCCAACCCTCCAATCACGCTTTTTTCCGGAATTGGGTTTCCCTGTGCATCCAGGTACATATCCGGTGTAGCGGCTCCCGGTGCTGTTTCCCGAAAATCCAGTGCGTACACCATTCCATCCTGCTGGCGGTAGAGTAAAAATCCTCCGCCCCCCAGATTTCCTGCTTCGGGATGAACCACTGCCAGCGCCATAGCCACGGCAGTAGCCGCATCGGCAGCATTGCCTCCCTGGCGCATCATTTCCACTCCCACCCGGGAAGCCAGATAATTAGCGCTTGCTACCCCGGCGTGGGGTACGGTAATAGATTTGGGAGGAAGCGGAGAGGCGCTGCTTCCACCATACACCCGAACCACAGCAGACCAGATTACCACCAGTAAAAAAAGCCATCTACCGGGAAGGCGTTTCCATTTCCCTCTATTCTGCAATCGCAAATAACATCTCCTCTTTTATCCTCCATAGATTAAGAAACCGGAAAATTAACAAAAATTTGTGGTTAATGCATGGAATTAAATTTTTTGAGGAGTTGGGAAGCGCTCCTTTTCAGAAAAGCTCCTTCGCAGCATAACGCCACGGGAGAGGCGTGCTACAATGGTGCAAATTCCAAATTCCAAATTCCAAATCACAAACAAACTTTCAAATTCCAAATCCCAATTAACAAAAACCAAATTCCAAATCTCAAATAACAAGCATCAAATTCCAAATGATTTAACAGATTCTTCGCTAACCTAATTTTATCATTGTTTTTCATTCGTGTCAATTCGTGTGATTCGGTGCGCCAGGGTAAGGCTGGCGAGTCTCATAAGCTGAAAGGAGCTTATCATGATAATTGCCTGTTTGGTCATGTAGTCGAACGAGCGTAGTATGTGAGCGATCCATGCTGCGAAGCCTCGGGAGACGAAGATGTGAGCC
>JALXCH010000182.1 GCA_026991005.1 Calditrichia bacterium
TTACCACCCTGCAACCCAATCTGGGTATTGTGCGCCTGGACGAGATGAAAAGCTTTGTGATGGCCGATATTCCCGGGCTCATCGAAGGAGCGCATCAGGGTAAGGGACTGGGGTTGCAATTCCTGCGGCATATCGAACGGACCCGGGTGTTGCTTTATTTAATTGATCCCACCACCGATTCGGTGCCGGAAACCTTCCGCGTGCTCCATAACGAACTAAAAGAATACAGCGAAACCCTGGTGCAAAAACCCACTCTGCTGGCACTGACCAAGAAAGACCTGTGGGAGGAAGATGTTCTCCCCGAAATTCAGGCGGAGTACGATTTCCCGGTGTTTGGGATTTCTGCCGTGCAGGGGGAAGGGCTGGAAGAGTTGAAATGGGCGTTGTGGAATCAGTTGCAGCAAATTCGCGCCGGAGAGGTAGCGGCTGCCCATCCGGAAACGGCCCATGAGCCCGAGTAAATCCAGATTGTTCTGCCGGAGTCTATCTTTCACGGAATCAACCGGAGTGATGCAAATTCTATTAGGTATCTGCAAGACTGTATCGATAGGATGCGTCGCGAATGTTCTAATTCACAAATTCATAAAAAACAGTGCATTAAAATAGAAAAATGGCCGGAAAAATTTTCGGGTTTTTCCGGAAGGATGTTGTGATTTTTCTAACCGATACCACAGGAAAGATTCTTCCTTCTGCTGGCGCAGGGTATCGAGATTCTTCGCACTGCTGTACAGGAGAGATGCTTCGCTTTGCTCAGAATGGCAGGTTGGTGGAATTGTTGTACCCATATATGAAGAAGAATATTCAACTATTTGATTAGCACAAAAGTTTATCACCCGAAACAGATTAGAGTTTTGACATGGCATCCCAGGATCATAAACCAGAGTTGTTCGACCTGTTGTATTTGCTCACGATTCCCAATATTGGGCCGGGGCGGATTCGCAAGCTGATGCAGGTGTACCGTACGGCGGAGGAAATCCGGCAGGCACCGGTACAGGAACTGGTGCAGGTGGAAGGGATTGATTACAAACTGGCCGAGCAGCTCAAAACCGGGGGCGATTTGCAACAGGCGGAAGATCAACTCCGGCGTATCGAAAAATTGAAAGTCCGTTACCTGACCATCTGGGATGAGGAATATCCCGCTTTGCTGAAACGCATCCCCGATCCGCCGGTGGTGCTGTTTTATCGGGGAACAATCCGGCCAGAGCATGGGCAGGCCATCGCCGTAGTGGGTACCCGCACCCCTTCCAATTACGGGAAGGTGGTCACCTCGGAAATTGTTCGCCAGTTAGTTTCCCACGGTTTTACCATTGTTAGTGGCATGGCACGGGGAGTGGATGCCATAGCTCATCATACGGCTATTCAGGCCGGCGGCGAAACACTGGCGGTACTGGGGAATGGAGTGGATCGCTGTTACCCGGCGGACAATCGTTCCCTGTACGAAAGCATTCCCAAACATGGTGCGCTCCTTTCCGAATTTTTTCTGGGAACCGGTCCCGATGCAGCCAACTTCCCGCGCCGCAATCGCATTATCAGCGGTATGGCACTGGGAACACTGGTGGTAGAGGCCGGGGAACGCAGCGGTGCCCTCATCACCGCTTACTACGCTCTGAATCACAATCGGGAGGTGTTTGCCATTCCCGGCAATATTACCTCTCCCCGTAGTCGGGGTACCAATCGCTTGATTCAACAGGGGGCGAAGTTGGTACGCCACGTGGAGGATATTCTGGAGGAACTTCCCAAAACAGCGGGAGCATCTCCTCCCTCCAAACCGGCAGAACGAGAACTCCCCGAGAACCTCACCGAACTGGAACGCAAAATCCTGAATCGGCTCTCCGGCGATCCCCTGCACATCGACCGGCTGGTGATGGAACTACGGGAATCGCCATCGGTGATTCTCTCCGAACTGCTCACCCTGGAATTGATGGGATTGGTGCAACAACTCCCCGGGAAAATGTTTGTGCGGATGTAACACCAATAATACGATTATGTCCCGTAAGATTAAGATACATTTGCCATTTCCGGGATTCGTAGAATCCATACGGGAAGTTTGGGAAATTTAGGACTATTCCTTTAATTTGGTTTTAGCCCAATTTTAGGCTAAATCCTGATTTTTGAGGGAAGGGATTAAGTTGTAACAAAATTCATTCTGTCCCTTCCGGGACGAAAGTATCTTGCCATGAGTTTGTTAAAAACAGAAAAACAGCAGGAGTGGCCTAAGTTGGCGTATGCGGGGTAACCGTCATTCCGCTACGCTCCATTCCGGTTACCCCGCTGGCTCCTCTAATTTAGAGAGGAATTTACACATAAAATTAGACTTGACTTTAGATCGGGGGATTACAGAAGTAAAAGAGATTAGTCGGCTTTTAAATCAAAGTGAGAAGCTGACGCGAGAGTATTTAGATTTATTTGAGAAGCATAAGGATGGAGATGGGTGGCCTCAGGTGTACTATGAGCTCTTGGATCAGCTCAAGGCCCTTTACCCTGCTAAAAAAAAGCAGGGCAAGGAGGTGTTGGGATGAAGAATCAGTCACACAAGGGCTACGAGTCCATTCCCAAGCGCAATTTTCGCAATGCGATTATACGGCTATTAGAGGAGGAATACAAGCTCATTGGCAGTCACAAGGTATTGCAAATGATTGCCGATGATATTATGGCATTACATCGGGAATTTTATCCGGAAATCGACAGAGAGAGTTTCGGAACCATTGTATGGCATACCACCGGTGCCGGTTGTAAAAAGCCAGGCTATGGCACTCGAGTTGAAGATTGCGAAGTAAAGACCGTGATCTTGCCGTTGATAACCGAAGAAGATATTAGAATGCGTATTAAAAAATTATACTCTCACCCTACTGCTAATTATAAGAAGCTGGAGGAGCGGGACATCCAGGTGATGGCTCGGTTGGTCAAGAGTGCCTATAAGCAAGGTGGTCTTTTAAGTGAAGTGGAATTGAGCGTTTTGTTAAATCGTTCGTTGCGCACTATTAGTCGCTATATGCGGATTTACCATCAAACGCATAAGGACATCCTGCCCACCAAAGGGATGGTGTTAGATCTGGGCAGAAAACCGACACATAAAGCAGCGATTATTGATTTGTATGAACAAGGTTACCCAGAGGTGGATATTGCCCGCATAACAAATCACACCATCGAATCGACGAGTCGTTATATCAAGAACTACAAGCGAGTCAAAACACTTATGGAAAAAAAACTCGACTTGATGGAAATAGTGCGTATTACAGGAATGGGGCGTACAACGGTTACTCAGTATCGGGATTTGGTCCATTTGTATCATCCGCAGTTGCGTCCGAAAGAACCAGAAAAGTTGGATCAAGATCGAGAGAAAGGAAAATAGTTTTGCGTTTTTTTAGGAGAGCTAACTTCAGCATTACCGCAATTATTAAAAAAAATGGAGCCACCTCAAAATCCGAGGTAGCTCCACACATGAGATTGCGTATAAAGCCTCGTCAGTCTCCGGGTAAGTTGCTCGCCAGCAGAGCTTACCCAAGAAAATTTTAAGAAAAGGAGCAGATTCAATGCAAACTAAAATGAATAAATTTACCTACCGGAAATATTTCCTAATAGAGAATTAAGAATTATAAATTGTATAATAATAGGCACATATGCAGTTTTTAAACGGGACTAAAACACAATATAAACGCAAGAAAATAAAACGATATTTCATCAAGAGTGCGAAGCACTCATACAGGGACAGCCCAGGGCGAAGCCCTGGGAAAAGAGAACACCCCAAAAATTGAGCCCTGAAAGGGCGATACGGATGGAATTGAGAATTTTGAATTATGAATTAATTAAATTGTGCACATGGGCTGGTGCTATTTTATACAGGATGAATGCCTAGCATCATGAGGACTGAATTACCCTGAATTGAAGCAACTCTTTACTCAAATTGGGATTGTTTTTTTAGCATTTTCTAAAATATCGTTGCGCTCGTTGCGATCGTGGCGGTTTTTTTATTTTTTGATATTTGGAATTTTGTCTTTGATATTGGGATTTGGAATTTGATTTTTGGAATTTGGAAATCTTGATTTGGGATTTGTCACTTGGGATTTGGAATTTGGAATTTTATTTTGGAAAACCCGGTTGCATCACCCGGTTTATTCCGTAAATTTGGCTCGTTGAAAAGCAAAGCTCGGGAGCGGCAGTGCAACAAGAAGCGAACAGGCGAAAAATAGCTATTATCCACGATTGGCTTACCGGAATGCGCGGCGGCGAAAAGGTGCTGGAGGCAATTCTGGATATTTACCCCGATAGCGAAATCTTTACCCTGCTTCACAATCCCGGTTCGGTTTCCGAAAAGATAGAATCCCATCCAATTCACACGTCCTTCGTTAACCGACTGCCGGGCAAAAGCACCCGCTACCGACACTATCTCCCGCTTTTTCCCACCGCCATCGAGCTGTTCGACCTGAAAGCGTATGACCTGATTCTTTCCACCTCCCACTGCGTCGCCAAAGGGGTCATCACCCCGCCACATGCCCTGCACATTGCCTACCTGCACACGCCCATGCGCTATGTGTGGGACATGTACCCGGAATATTTCGGGCCGGGACAAACCGGTTGGCTGAGTGGTAAACTCATTCCTCTCTTTGCCAACTACCTGCGGATATGGGATGTTACCAGCAGCAATCGGGTGGATTGGTTCCTGGCGAACTCGGGTCATGTGGCGCGGCGCATTAAACGCTATTACGGACGGAACGCCACGGTTGTGCATCCACCGGTTGATGTACATCAATTCCGGCCGGTGTCCACCCATCAGGGGTACTACCTCATCGTTTCCGCTTTGGTGCCATACAAAAAAGTGGATTTAGCCATTCAAGCATTCAATCGCCTGAAATATCGTCTGGTGGTGGTGGGCAGGGGACCGGAATTGCCGCGGCTGCAAAAAATGGCTGGTTCCACCATTGAATTTGTGGACTGGCAGAGTCCCGAGAAACTGCAGGAATACTACGGCGGTTGTAAAGCGTTAATTTTCCCGGGAGAGGAGGATTTTGGTATAGTACCGGTGGAAGCCATGGCCTGCGGAAAACCGGTCATTGCTTTTGGGCGAGGCGGAGCGCGGGAAACGGTACTATCGGTGCAGGGAACCGAAGGAAAGGGAACCGGGTTATTTTTCCACCAGCAAACGGTGGAAGCGCTTATTCAGGCGGTTCAGGAAAGCGAGTCCATCCCCTGGGATGCGGCATTTATTCGCCGCCATGCCGAGCAGTTCTCCCGGGAGCGCTTCCAGCAGGCGTATCAGGATTTTGTGGAACGAAAATGGCGGGAGTTCCAGGCACAGGAGCAAAAATGAGCCAGAAAAACATCTACAAACGCAACTTGCTCATCCCGGCACTCAAGATTCTCAGCGATGCCCTGGCCATCGAAGCCGCCTTCCTGTTTTCCTTTTACCTGCGCTTTTACTCTCCGCTTACCCGCATTTTTCCGGTCACCAAAGGATATCCACCTTTCTCCGGCTATCTCGCCGCCTCTCTCATTCTTCTGGCAATTTACCTCATTATTTTCAGCGTATTTCGCTCTTACCGCAGCCGTTATTTTTCTACTTTCTCCCATGATATTACGGTGGTATTTAAAACCTGCTTTCTGGGTATTTTGTTTGCCATGAGCGGCGCCTTCCTGTATCGGGGATTTTCCTACTCCCGTTTAACCATGTTGCTGGTGTACCTGAATACCAATTTATTTCTGTTAATTTCCCGGTACTTTTTTCACCGCCTTCGGCGTCATTTTATGAAACGCGGTTACGGAATGCGGCGGGTTATTCTGGTGGGTACCCCATCTCAACTTCCGGGTATTTTTTCCCGCTTGCACCAAGCAAACCACTTGCGTGGAGCAAACCACTTGGACGGGGCAGGTCACTTGCGTGGGGCAGGTCCGGCCGGATTCCAGTTTCAGGGCTATTTGAGTGAACATCCCGTGTCAGAGCTTGATTTGCCCTATCTGGGAACTCCCGGAGAAGTAGCAGCGGTGGTGGAGAAGATGCATCCCGATGCCCTCCTGCTGGTCTTCGATGCCCGGGAGCATCAGCAGGTTCTTTCCATATTGCAGGCAACCGAAGGTCGCAATGTGGAGTTGTTCTACGTTCCGGATGTGCTGGACATGATGACCTCCCGCCCCCGTACTCTGGAGATCGGCGGGCTTCCTCTGTTGCAACTGAAGAGCGAACCTTTCTCCGGCTGGCAGGGATTCCTGAAACGTTCCTTCGATCTGCTGGTTTCGGCTACGGCTCTCATTGTGCTGGCCCCCCTTTTTTTACTCATTGCGTTAATCATCAAACTCACCTCTCCCGGGCCCGTTTTTTACCGCCAGCAGCGGGTGGGGCTGGATGGCCGCGAATTCACCATGCTTAAATTTCGCTCCATGGTGGTGGATGCCGAAAAACACACCGGTCCCGTGTGGGCACAGAAAAACGATCCCCGGGTTACTCCCATTGGCCGTTTCCTGCGCCGCACCAGCCTGGATGAGCTTCCCCAGCTCATTAATGTATTAAAAGGGGAGATGAGTCTGGTGGGACCGCGACCGGAACGAAAGGTATTCGTGGAGCAGTTCCAGCGGCATATTCCTAAATATGCCGAGCGCCACCGCGTGCGCAGCGGAATGACCGGCTGGGCACAGGTGAATGGCCTGCGGGGTCAATCCCCCATCGAAGAACGCACCCGTTACGATGTGTATTACATCGAAAATTGGTCCCTCTGGTTCGACATAAAAATCATTCTTCTGACCTTCGTCGCCATTGTGAAGGGGGAAAACGCCTATTAATCCTTCCCTGTTTTCAGCAACAACTTTTTCCCTGGGGCTTCGCTCCAGGCTATCTGTCCGTTAGGATGCTGCCTATCCGAAAGATCCTGCCTGTGTACTCCTTTTTCTGCTATTTCTATATCTACATTTTCTTTCTATCGCTTGCGAGGATTTACTACGGTTTATTTTGTGAAATATCATCCCGTCCCCTCCGCATTGGCGTCAACTTAATATCCCAGTAATTGAAAGTAATTGATTCGATCATTACGTTTTTCATAGGTGCAATAATAAGTTATTCGGTCAAAATATTTTTCCAAAAACATTTCAGGATAAGTTAAA
>JALXCH010000183.1 GCA_026991005.1 Calditrichia bacterium
GGAATTCCAATACCGGTATCGGCCACCTCAAAATGCAATTTAACCCGATCTTTCTCCTGTTTTTCCAGATATACCCGAATTACGATTTCCCCTTCTTCGGTAAATTTAAGAGCATTCCCCACCAGATTCACAATAATCTGGCGCAAACGCCCGGGATCGCCAATAATGGCGTCGGGAACATCGGATTTGACATGATAGGCAATCTCCAATCCTTTGTTATGCGCCCGGAAAGCCAGCGTATTCAAAATATCCGCAATCGTATCCCGCAAATTAAAATCGATGGGATCCAGTTCCAGGCGTCCCGCTTCAATCTTGGAAAAATCCAGAATATCGTTGATTAAACTGAGCAGCGCATCTCCGGAAGATTTGATGATGGAAACAAACTCCCGCTGTTCCTGGGTGAGATCGGTATCCGAAAGGAGTTCAGACATTCCGATAATACCGTTCAGGGGAGTGCGAATTTCGTGGCTCATGTTGGCCAGGAACTGGCTGCGCACTTCCATTGCTTCGTGGGCTTTTTGTTTGGCGACTTCCAGTTCCCGGATGGTCTGGGAAAGCATCCGGGCATGTTCCTCCAGCGTCATTCGGGTTGCTTCTAAATCGTCGGCATAGCGCTGGAGCGATTCTTCCACCAATTGGCGCTTCACAAAACCTCCAATCGCCGCTGCCATCATCAAAAGCACATTCTCCTCGGTCTGAGTCCATTCCCGCTCGCTGGTATGTTCAATAAATCCCACACTACCCCAGAACGAACCATCAAAAATAACCGGAACAATGATGATCGATTGAATTTTTCGTTTGCGCAGAATGACCTGCTCCCGCCGGAGAAATTCTTTGGTGTTACCGCGGACTACTTTTCCCTGAGACAGACGCTGGTACCACCCTTCCAATCCCAGACTCCGGTACGAAAGATTCTGGGTTACCGACATAAACGAAGGAAAATTGAGTTCGGGTCGCATCCATTCGTAACGCAAGTTGGCAAACACTTCATCGTTTAAATAATCGAAACTGTTTTCGAACACACAAATATGATCCACTCCCACAGCTTCGCCCAGATGCTGAAGCACCTGCCGGAACGCTTCATCCATGTCAGAGATAGTGAGCAAAATATTCATGGATTCTGCCATGGCCTGAAACAGGCGATGTTGAATTTCCTTTTCGTGCTCTATCGCCCGCTGATTGGTTACCTCTATCCCCGTCCCAATCACAAATTCGATCTCCCCGGCTTCATTTTTCGTTACATTATTCGACCAGGCAATAAGCTTGCGGCTTCCATCTTTAGCCACCCAGTAGTTCTCTCCGGTATTGGGAAATTCCCCTTCCACCAGATGATTAAATATCCCTTTCACTCTGGGAATTTCTTCCGGAATGAGTAAAAAATCCCAGACTTTTCGGCCTAACGCTTCTTCTGCAGTGTATCCTGTAATTTTTTCGCAGGCATGATTAAACAATACAATGCGTCCCTCTGTATCCAGCACTACCACCAGGGCATTGATGGTATTCAAAATGGTTTCGATGAAATCTCGTTCCTTTTTGAGGGCTTTTTCCATTTCCTGTAAATCGGAAAGCTCCCGAGCGCGCTCAGTTCCTTCCCTTTTGTCTTTAGAAATTTCCTTTGCTTCTGGATTGGTTTTCACGGTACCAACCTCAATAAATGGTTTAAATATTGACTAATATCAGAGTCAACATCTCACAGTCATGCGATTCCAATGAAAAAGACCACATTTTCTTGTTTAGGGAAAAAATACTGAACCGGAAAGGGCGAAAAACGGACAGGGATTCCCGCAAAGATTTTCGATTTTCTGAGAAAGGGAAGGCTGCAACACGCACCGCCTGTAAATCGCTTTAGCAATATGGCACCACCATTTCTGGTCGGTGCAATACGGCCAATCCACCCCGTTTTGTAATTCCCTGGTTAATTCCAAAATTTCGACTCCCTTCGAAACGCCCCTGCATACCCTGAAAAAAAAGATGCTAAAAATATACTCTCGTCCCTGTTCTTGAAATATCGACAAATCTAACGGAATCTTTATTGCTCCCGGGAGAATTCCCCGCTCTACGATTTTTACCTAAATTTGTTGAGGTATTCTTTAAAACTAACTATATTTAAAAAATTTAGGTAATTAGAGCATGTTTATTTTAGCCCGATACATCATTCGCGAACATGTTGGTCCCTTTCTCTTTTCGCTGGCGGTTATCATGTTCGTGTTTGTCACAAAATTTATTGTGCAATACATTGGTAAAATTTTCGGGAAGGGGCTTTCGCTCGGCACTATTCTGGAGTTTGTGTATTTGAATTTGGCCTGGATGCTGGCTCTGGCGGTGCCCATGGCCGTGCTGGTTGCTACGCTGATGGCGTTCGGGCGATTGAGTGCCGACAACGAAATTACCATTCTTAAAACTTCGGGCATCAGCCTCTACTATGTGATTCGTCCCGTGCTGTTGCTGGCCATTGTACTCACCATTCTCATGTTTTTATTTAATGACCGGGTTTTACCGGAATACAACCACCGTGCCCGGCTGCTCTTTTACAGCATTTCCCGCAAAAAGCCTACCTTGCAACTGGAAGAAGGGATTTACATCCCCATGGGGAAATTCAGCATTCTGGTAGAAGATATAGAAAAGAGCCTTGGTGAGGAAGTATTGAGGAAAAGCGACATCATGGGCCCGGATTTTGATGAAGGTGCCGCCGACCGGTTGCACAATATCACCATCTTCGACCGCAGCGAAGCTTCGGTTCAACGCACCATCATTGCCGAGCAGGGACGGCTTGTCTTCGATAAGAAAAAAGAACGGCTGGTGTTCACTCTGTTTAACGGGGAAATTCACGAAATCAGCACCAAAGACTTCAGTGAATACCGGCGTTTGCATTTTTCGCGCACGGTTTTTTACATTCCGGCACCGGAGCTGGTATTTAAGCGGGCGCAGGACAACTGGCGGGGCGACCGTGAAATGAGCATCGCCATGATGAATGCCGAGGTGGAAAAATTTCGCAAATCCATTGCCCGGGAGGACAGTACCATACGCCGGGCTCTGCGCAACTATTTCATTTCGCCAGATAGTTTACAACATCTGCTGAGCAAAGCAATGCCGGTTGCCCAATTAGATACCCTGAGCCGCACTCAAAAACAAATTGCCCGCTCCAAAGCACTGCGTAAAATCCAGATTACCCTGCAAAAAATCAAAACTGCCCGGAAAAATATCAAATATCATAAACAACAAATAAACAAATTTGATGTAGAAATTTACAAGAAGCTTTCCATCCCCTTTGCCTGCATCGTATTTGTGCTCATCGGGGCACCACTGGGCATCCGGGCACGCAAGGGAAGCCTGGGTATCGGAATCACCTTTAGCATCGGCTTCTTTCTGCTTTACTGGGTTTTTCTGATTGGCGGGGAAGAATTAGCCGACCGCCAGCTCATTTCCCCCTTCCTGGCCATGTGGCTGGCGAACATTATCGTGGGTGCTTTTGGAATTTACATGACTTACCGGGTGGTGAAAGAAACTACTTTCATTCAATGGGAGCGCCTGCCTAAATTCCTGCAAGCATTTTTTAAAGGAGAAGAAGATACTGCATGATCACCATACTGGATCGCTACATTACCAAAAAATTTCTGACCATTCTTTTCTTCAACATTCTGGCGTTTATTATCATTTTTCTGGTGATTGATTTAATTGAACATCTGGACAAATTCCTTTCTTACAAAGCGACCTTTCATCAGGTGGCTAAATATTATTTCTACTACATTCCCTTCATTATCATCCTCACGCTACCCATTTCCATGCTTCTAAGCAGCTTATTTTCGCTGGGCACGATGGCTCAGTACAACGAAATTGTTGCCATCCAGACTTCCGGAGTCAGTTTGTACCGCATTCTTCTGCCCATTTTGTTGCTGGCGTTCCTCATTAGCATTATTTCCGGAATAGTCGGAGAGACCATTGTCCCCCAGACGAATCGCCTGCGTCTGGATGTGTACCGGTACGAAATCAAGAAAGAAACCCGAAAAATTCGTACCGCGCGCAGCCAGCTGGCAATTCAGGACACCGGTCATCGGCAATTGTACATTCAGTTCTACGAAGTTGCCAAAAAACGTGCCCACAATGTGAACATCCTGTGGATTGAAGGGGATAAAATTGTCCGGCGCCTGGATTGCCGGTACATGATCTGGGATGATCGCAAGGAAATGTGGATGTTACGAGACGTTACGGAACGAATTTTCCAGGATTCCCAGGAAAAGATTACCCATTACGATTCGCTGGCGTATGCCGATTCCCGCATCACCGTGGAGGATTTGCTGGATCTGGAAATTCAGCCGGAAGAGATGAATTACGCAGAGTTAAATCGTTTCGTCGATAAAATGCTGGCACTGGGTGCCGATGCCCGGCGCTGGCTGGTGGATTTGTACATGAAGATTTCCTATCCGCTGGCTAATTTTATCATTGTCCTGTTTGGGGCTCCCCTGGCGGCACGCAAACGCCGCAGCGGCCCCGCACTGGGATTTGCTCTGGCGCTCCTGATCAGCTTCATTTATTTCTTATTCCTGCGCACAGGTCAGGTGCTGGGGCATAAAGGGGAATTACCCCCCTGGCTGGCGGCCTGGATTGGTAACATCGTCTTCGGAGCAGGAGGAATCATCACCATGCTCCGCGTTCGGAAATAACGGTTTTAGGAACAAAATTACTAATCTCCGAGAAAACAATAGAAGATTGGAATTGAGAATTCACACCCATTATCACCTCAGATGGAAAAGTAAATTGCAGTGAATTAAGCAGTTGATGGTATGGTAGCCATCAGAGAAGAAATAGTAAGAAAGGATTTTCCTCTTCCTTTTCCCCATCTATTTAAAAATCAGGAATATTTTCTTTTTTCCATGATGATGCGTTGTTGAGGAGAGAACATACTTCCGGGAATTATCCTCTTTTCAGATTAAATCGGTTTTTAACAACACCTCCCCGGCGCTAAAAACACCGGGGAGGGTTGTTTCCATGGATTCGGAGGGCTCTTGTTGGCATTATCGAATGATGGCCAATTTACCGGTTTTTAATTTCTTACCTTTCTCATCTTTAATTAGATAAATGTACAAACCACTGGCTAACTGCTGATTTTGCTGATTCACAGGTTTCCATTGCCAGCGCCGCACCTGAATGTTGTCCAGCAAAATTTCGTTTACTTTTTCCCCGACGAGGGAATAAATGGTAATTTTTTGAGTTCCCGGTGGTAGATTGGAGAAATACACATATTCGTGTCCCTGTTTCAAGCGGAAGGGATTGGGAAAGACCACAATTTCTTTCTCGCTTTTGGAATCCTCCCCCCGGTTCTGATACTGAAAAACCGAATCGGATGCTGTGACTTGATATCCGGAGGTATCCGTCAGGGTTAGGGTGTACGAATAAGTCGTATCCGGAGCAAGTTGCTCCAGATAAAAATCGTGCTTTTTAGTAAAATTGGGGGAACGATAGGTAAATAGCATTGTGGGATTGTTCCAGTAAGTCAGTTCCACCTTGCTGGGGATGTCGGTTTGAATCTGGACATTAATGCGCCCACCGGGCAGCGGGTTGAATCTTATGCTTGAGAGATCCACCCGCGCCGCTACTCGCACCTGAATGCTGGCCTGGGCGGAAAGCCCCCCGGGATCCTGCACCTGAATATGCACCTGCGATTCACCCCACCAATCTGCTTCGGGACGAATGTACAGCACGGTTTGCTGGGCTTCGAACTGGGTTTGTAAATGCTCGCCCGGCTGAATATCCCACACCAGTTCGCTTAGAGTATTGGTGGAATCCACCACATAATTCCCCAGCACCACGGCAATCAGGCTATCTTCTGCTAATTTAAAGGTTGCCGGAAGCGAGAGCACAGGAGGAGTATTGTTTTGACTGGGATTGTAATGAATGGTGACCACACTGGTATCCGAAGCTCCGGCGGGATCGGTTACAATAAATTTCCCATCTTCGCTGGTGGTATTATCCAGACTGATAATTTTAACAATTTTTTGTGTTTCATCCTCCCACTGAAATTGAAAATGGGTGTAACCCACAAATTGCCAGTTTAACTCCATCGGCTGGTTATCCGGATCGGTAGCGTAAAGTTTCAGGTCGAAGGTGTTGGAGCTAATCGCGCTGGTAAAAATGTTTTGAATGGTAATCTCCGGCGGGTCGTTTACCGGAAACACCGTCACCACCACTTCTTCCATGCGGGTGTTTTGGTCCGGATCCGTTGCCTGAAAAATCACTGTATCTTTTCCGAACCAGTTGGTAACGGTTGGAGTAAACGTGACTTTACGGGTACTGGCCTGATAATCGGCCTGAAGGTGATCCAGCCCCAGGAACTCCCAGCTCAAATCCGAGGGAGCATAAGGAGAGACGGTAACACAGGAATCCATCCACAATTCAAATTGACCATCCTCCGGGAAGGTAATGGGTGGAATGGTAACGGTAAAGACGAATTGCGTGTTACCTGTGACGGTTAAGGATATCGTCTTTTTGTCCCAGAATCCGTCGGGGTCTTCTACCCGAAGGGTAAATTCTGCCGGACCGGTGTAATTATTGGGTGAGGACGAAATTTCCAGATTGTTCCCGTTCACTGCGACCTGAAGATGAGAAGCGTTACTCACACTAATCTGCAAATCCGAAATATTATCGTCCGGGTCGAACACCGCATCCGTTAATGGGACAGTCACCGGTTGCCCGGATGAGATGCTGTTCAGGGTGAGTATGACCTGAGGAATTCCCACCGAAACAGGATCGGTAAAGGGAGAAATATTCCCCGCCGAGTCCATCGCCGCCAGCTTGTAGGAATAGAGTTCTCCGGGATGAATATTATCTCGATCTACCGCATGGGTCTGAGGATGAGGGATACTCTTGATGAGCTGGTAATTCCCTGAATTCCCCACAGCACGGTACAACTTGTACTGAAACATGTCGCTTTCGGAATTTGCGTTCCAGTACAAGTTCAAAGAATCGGTTTGTGAAAATAACACTGTTACACTAATTAACCAGAAAAAACTGACCAGTTTTAAAATCCCTTTCAAGGTTGTCCTCCAGAAATTTTTTCTTACCATAAAGTTGCAAACTCCT